>SVFG01000126.1 GCA_015056975.1 Lachnospiraceae bacterium
AAAGAGACGATATCAGAAGTTGTATTTGGGAATCGGTGTTTTTTCGGCAGTGAATTTTACGATATCAACTTCACTACAGGTTTTGAATGTTGTTGACTTCCTTGATTCCATGATTATATCTCATATCATTATCGGAATGCTTTTGCTGGTGGTAGTCATCACAATGTTTTTGGATTACAGGTTGGGTAAGATTAAAGAATATAGGATAGTGGCAATCGGTTTTGCAGGTTTGATATTTGCTTCTGTCTGGGAATTGTATCTGACCTATCAGCCTACCTCACCCTACGGAGGTTTAGCATTGTGTATCGGTCTGGTAATCCTGCTGTTTGCGGCAGGCTGCAAAGCGGGTATGGATATGCTTGCATCTGAGAAAGAAAAGCAGATGGCAATTGTGGCAAGTGAGTCCAAGGCCAGATTTCTTGCCAATATGTCTCATGAAATCCGCACTCCCATCAATACTATTCTCGGTATGAATGAGATGATTCTTCGCGAGAATAAGGATGAAGAGATTAAGCAATATGCTTATAATGTGGATAACGCAGGTCAGATGCTGTTGGGACTTATCAATGATATTCTGGATTTTTCCAAGATAGAGGCCGGGAAACTGGATATCATACCGAATAATTACTTTATGTCCAGAATCCTGATGGATGTAATACAGGGAATCCGCCCTAAGGCAGAAGAAAAGGGATTACATTTTAAGCTGGATATTGACGAAAAACTGCCTACTGTATTGCGGGGAGATGAAATCAGAATTAGCCAGATTCTCAATAATCTGTTGTCCAATGCGGTAAAGTATACGCAGGTGGGAAGTGTTACCTTCATGATAAAAGGAGAGTACACGGATGAATTTTGTCTGGTGGCTTCCGTGACAGATACCGGTATGGGTATCCGTGAAAAGGATATGGAGAATCTGTTTGACAGTTTCCAGCGCTTTGAGCAAAAAAGGAACAGGTCTATTGAAGGAACAGGACTCGGTCTTAGCATTACAAAACAGTTGACGGAACTTATGGGCGGCGGTATTGAAGTGCAGAGCGAGTACGGGAAGGGTTCCTGCTTTACTGTGAGAATACCTCAGCAGATAGTGGATGACACGGTGATGGGGAATCTGAAGGAAGCCTACAGAAGAGATATGGAATTAAAGGAGCAGCTTAAGGAAAGAGTATATGCTCCTACAGCGCAGGTACTTGCGGTAGATGACACAGCAATGAATCTGTCGGTAGTAAAAGCATTGTTAAAAAGAACCGGCGTGCAATTGGATGTGGCATCCGGAGGAAAACAGTGTCTGAAGCTGTGCAAGGCAAAGCAGTATGATTTGATATTGATGGATCATATGATGCCGGAGCCGGATGGTATAGAGACTTTAAAAATGTTGCGGGCAGATGAAAGTGGGCGCAACAGAGATACAAAGGTTATTGTTCTTACGGCAAATGCAATAGCAGGAGTACAGGAACAGTATCTTTTGGAGGGATTTGCGGATTATCTTTCCAAGCCTCTGATGTCTGACGCACTGGAAAATATGCTTAGAAAGCATTTGCCGAAGGCTAAACTGCAGATGCCGGAGAATGAAGAGGATGAATTTGAAACAGAAAGAATTACGGAAGGAATAGAAAGTAATATGGAAGAGTTGTTTGTGATAGACAGGGCAGTGGGTCTTAGCTACTGTGCAGATTGTGAAGAGGTTTATTTGGAGGTATTGCAGGAGTACTGTGATCAGGCTCCGGAGTATATGGAGAAGCTGTCTCAATATGTACAGGAGCAAAATTGGGCAGATTATAGAGTAATCGTACATGCCATAAAAGGAACGTCACTTACCATCGGTGCGGAGAATTTCTCCCAAAAAGCAAAAGAGTTGGAATTTGCGGCAGCAGATGCTGAGGCAGAGCTTTTGAATGCTGAGACAGAGGGCTTTTTGGAGAATTACAGAAAGCTGATTGAAATAATTAAAGAGACTCTGTAATGACAGAACAGTTGATAATTGAGTACGAAAGTAGGCTAAGTAAATGACAGAAGAAAAAATAAATCCTCTTGGCAGTGCCCCGGTAGGGAAGCTGATGGTAAAGTTTGCTATCCCCAGTATTATCGGTATGCTGGTGGGAGCACTGTACAATATCGTAGACCAGCTCTTTATCGGACATGCCATCGGTACACTGGGAAATGCAGCAACCAATATTGCCTTTCCCTTCACTACATCCTGCCTTGCTCTGGGACTCCTTTTTGGTATCGGAGGAGCCTCCTGCTTTAATCTGACATTGGGTAGAGGTAATAAAGAAGAAGCTCCCTATTTTGCGGGAAACGCAGCTGCAATGCTGGTGCTTTGCGGAACGGTTTTGCTTTTGATTGCACAGTTGTTCTTGGAACCGCTTCTTGTGTTGTTCGGTTCTCCTGCGGATGTGCTTCCCTATGCTAAGTCTTACGTGAGAATCACATCAATCGGTTTTCCTTTCATGCTTCTTGCAACCGGAGGCGGACACCTGATGCGTGCAGACGGAAGCCCCAAGATGACCATGATTTCCAATATTACCGGTGCACTCATCAATGTGGTGCTGGATGCCTTGTTTGTGCTGGTATTTCACTGGGGCATGGAGGGAGCGGCGCTTGCCACCGTTATCGGTCAGATGGCGTCTGCAGGTATCGTCATCTGCTATATGCGCAGATTTAAGACTGCAAGGCTTGAAAAGAAGCATTTTATTCCCAATTTCAGATACATAAAGCAGATTGCCGCAATCGGTATGGGCTCCTTCTTTAATCAGCTGGCGATGATGCTGGTGCAGATTGTTTTGAATAACTCCTTAAAACATTATGGTGCGTTGTCTGTGTACGGAGAGTCCATTCCTATCGCCTGTGCGGGCATTACCATGAAGGTAAACCAGATTTTCTTTTCAATAATCATTGGTATCGCTCAGGGAAGCCAGCCGGTACAAAGCTTTAATTACGGCGCAAAGAATTACAAGCGTGTAAAGGATGCCTATAGGATGGCTATAAAAGCAGGACTAGCCATTTCAATTTGTTCCTTTGTATTGTTTCAGACCATTCCCCGTCAGCTGCTTGGGATGTTTGGAGAGGGAACGCCGGAATACTTTGCGTTTGGAGTAAAGACCTTCCGGGTGATGCTGTTCTTTACCTGGTTTAACTGTATGCAGCCTATTACATCCACCTTCTTTACCTCCATCGGTAAAGCCATTAAGGGAGTGTTTTTGTCCATGACCAGACAGATACTGTTTTTGCTTCCGTTGATTTTACTGCTTCCTACCTTCTGGGGAATTGACGGTATTTTGGTGGCTGGTCCCATTGCGGACTTTACGGCAGGTATTACGGCAGTGCTTATGGTAATCTTTGAATTTCGCAAAATGGGAAGGAATGAATAGCAAAATTTCGTGATATACTATACATAAAGGTAAAAGTCCATGTTGACAAATTGTTTTGGTTTTGCTATTATTTGTACTGGAAACTCGGCTTTTGTGGAAAGTCTGTCAGGGAGAATGCGTCACCGACTGTAAGCGCATTTCAGATGAGTAGTAAGCTTGGGAACGCTCCGGTAGTACAAAACTTTATAAGAAAAGAGGATACCTTAGGTATCAATGCGGGTGGCACCGCGGGTAAATTGTTTGCTCGTCCCGGGAATATTTTATGAATATTCCCGGGATTTATTATTTTATCATAGGAGGTTTTGTTATGTATAGAACACTATTCTGTAACGACATACGCGATGAGCATGTGGGCAGCAGAGTTCAGCTGGCTGGCTGGGTTGATGTTGTGCGTGACCATGGCGGTGTTATTTTCATCGATTTGCGCGATTATACAGGTGTAACGCAGGTCGTTGTCCATGATGAGGAATTACTGAAGAACGTAAACCGTGAGACGGTTATCTCTGTAAGTGGTATTGTAAATAAGCGTGATGAAGAGACGGTGAATACCAAGATTGCAACCGGTTATGTGGAGCTCGTGGCAGACAGTCTTGATGTACTTGGAAAGAGCCGCAACATGCTTCCCTTCGAAGTGAGAAACTCTCACCTTAGCAAGGATGAGCTTCGTCTCAAATACCGTTATCTGGATTTGCGTAATCCCAAGAACCATGACAATATTGTGAAGCGTTCTCAGATTATCCGTTATCTGCGAAATAAGATGGAAGAGAAGAACTTCCTTGACATGCAGACCCCGATTCTTACTGCTTCCTCACCGGAAGGTGCCCGTGATTTCCTGGTACCCAGCCGTAAGCATCCCGGTAAGTTTTATGCACTTCCTCAGGCTCCCCAGCAGTTTAAACAGCTTCTGATGGTATCCGGATTTGACAGATACTTCCAGATAGCTCCCTGCTTCAGAGACGAGGATGCAAGAGCAGACCGTTCCCCCGGTGAATTCTATCAGCTTGACTTTGAGATGGCTTTCGCAACCCAGGATGATGTCCTTGAGGTGTGCGAGGATGTTATTTACAACACCTTTAAGGAGTTCTCCGACAAGAAGGTAACTCCTAAGCCCTTCCGCCGTATCACATATGCTGATGCAATGATGACCTACGGTTCCGATAAGCCGGATCTTCGTAATCCCCTTATCATCTGTGATTTGACAGACTTCTTTGCAGATGTGGAGTTCCCTGCATTTAAGGGCAAGCCCGTAAGAGGTATCGTAGCAAACTGTGCAGGAAAGTCCAAGAAGTTCTTCGAAGATTCCTTAAAGTTTGCAACCTCTCCCGAGGTAGGACTTGGAGGTCTTGGATATATCACCCTGAAGGAAGGCGTATTTGCAGGTCCTATTGCAAAGTTCTTATCCGATGCCAAGAAGGCTGAGATTATTGAACTGACCGGTGTAAAAGAGGGCGAGACCCTGTTCTTTATCTGTGATGACAAGAAGAACGACACCGAGAAGAAGGCAGGACACATCCGTACCTGGCTTGCAAGAAAAGAACAGCTTGATTTGATACGTGATGATGCGTTTGAGTTCTGTTTCGTAGTGGATTTCCCCATGTATGAAATCGACGAGGAGACAGGTGACACCATCTTTACCCACAACCCCTTCTCCATGCCTCAGGGCGGAATGGAAGCACTTATGAACAGTGATCCTACAGAGGTTCTGGCTTACCAGTATGACCTTGTATGTAATGGTATTGAACTTGCTTCCGGAGCAGTTCGTAACCATGACATTGACATTATGAAGAAGGCATTTGAGATTGCCGGATATTCCGAGGAAGAGTTAAAGACCAGATTCAATGCACTCTATACTGCATTCCAGTATGGTGCACCTCCTCATGCAGGTATGGCACCCGGTATTGACCGTATGGTAATGCTCCTTACTGATGAGGAGAAGATTTTAGAGGTCATTGCATTCCCTCTT
>SVFG01000127.1 GCA_015056975.1 Lachnospiraceae bacterium
AGAAACCGTCTCAAAAGCTCCCGTAAAGAGCCGTGAGGATTTGGCAATTGCCTATACTCCCGGTGTTGCGGAGCCCTGCAAGGTGATTGCAGAGGATAAAGAGGCGGCCTATCAATATACCATGAAAGCAAATACCGTAGCCGTTGTATCCGACGGCAGTGCTGTTCTGGGACTTGGCAACATCGGTCCTCATGCTGCTATGCCTGTTATGGAGGGAAAGGCTGTACTTTTCAAAGAATTCGGTGGTGTCAATGCAGTGCCCATTTGCTTAGATACCCAAGATACTGAGGAGATTATCAAAGCCGTTACTTATCTGGCTCCCGGCTTTGGCGGCATCAATTTAGAGGATATCAGCGCTCCCCGCTGCTTTGAAATTGAAGAACGATTAAAGGCCACTTTGGATATTCCCGTCTTCCATGATGACCAGCACGGCACCGCTATCGTTGTACTTGCAGGTATCATCAATGCCCTAAAGGTTGTAGGCAAACAAAAGGAGGACTGCCGCGTAGTAGTAAACGGTGCCGGAAGCGCCGGTGTGGCAATCACAAAGCTACTGCTCTCCTACGGCTTTACCAATATCATCATGTGTGATAAGGTGGGTATTGTCTCCAAGACCACGGAAGGTCTAAACTGGATGCAGCAAAAAATGGCTGAGGTCACAAATTTAGATAATGAAACCGGTTCACTGACTGATGCCTTAAAGGGTGCCGATATTTTTGTTGGTGTGTCCGCTCCCAATATCGTAACCGCCGAAATGGTTTCTTCCATGAATAAGGACGCCATTCTTTTTGCCATGGCAAATCCTGTACCCGAAATCATGCCCGATGTAGCAAAAGCTGCAGGCGCACGTGTAGTGGGAACCGGACGCAGTGATTTCCCCAACCAGGTAAACAATGTAGTTGCCTTCCCCGGTATCTTTAAGGGTGCTTTGGAGGGACGTGCCACACAGATAACCGAAGAGATGAAGCTTGCCGCTGCGCTTGCCATTGCCGCTTTGGTACCGGATGATGAGCTTAACGAGGATAACATTATGCCTGAAGCCTTTAACCCGCAGGTTGCAACCCTGGTTGCCGAGGCCGTAAAATCTCACATCCATAAGTAGGTTTCACCATGGATAAACCCTATTATTCCTTAAATGCTTACTGTAAAAATACATTAAAACACAAATGCTATAAAATTGCCCTGAATGCCCATATGACCTGTCCCAACAGAGACGGTACCCTGGACACTCGGGGCTGTATCTTCTGTAGCGCGGGCGGAAGCGGTGATTTTGCCGTTCCGACCTCTGCAGACTGTCACAAGGCGTTTTCAGATATCCACGCACAGCTTGAAGCAGGCAAAAAGCTATTTGGTGACAAGAAAATCGGTGAGCACTATATTGCTTATTTTCAGGCATATACCAACACCTATGCTCCACTCTCCTATTTGGAGGAGATTTACTTTGCAGCGCTGTCCACACCGGAGGTTTGCGGCATCTCCATCGCCACAAGACCCGACTGCCTGCCGGATGATGTACTTGCTCTTTTTAAATCCTTGCGACGTCGTTTCCCCGAGAAGTTTATCTGGGTGGAGCTTGGACTGCAGACCATTCACGAAGAGACTGCACACTATATCCGCAGAGGCTATGAACTGCCTGTTTTCGAGCAAGCCGTCACGCGCCTTCAAGCTTTGGACATCCCCGTGATTACCCATGTAATATTGGGACTCCCGGGTGAAACACCTGACATGGTAAGGGAAACCATCCGTTACCTAAACACACTGCCCATATGGGGCATCAAATTACAGCTTTTACATGTACTGAAAGACACGGATCTGGCAACAGACTATCTTGCCGGCAAATTTGCCACACTTGAAAAGGACGAGTATCTCACGTTGCTGATTCATTGTATAGAGCTTTTGAGACCTGACATTGTGATTCACCGGGTTACGGGAGACGGTCCCAAGAACTTACTGATTGCTCCCACCTGGAGCCTGAATAAACGGGATGTACTAAATTCTCTACATCAGAGAATGCGTCAACTAAATACTTATCAGGGACGGCTTTGCGCAGCTGCCTCCTCTCAAGATACCTCTCATTAACGCTGCGCAGAAAAGAGGCTAATATGTTGCAAGACCCCTTGACACTCTACAAATTAATAGTCCTTTACATGCTGGACAGGGTTACCTTTCCTCTTACCAATGCCCAAATCAGTGACTTTGTACTGGAAAAGGAATACACTAATTTTCTGACACTCCAGCAAGTGATTAGTGAGCTTACGGAAGCAGGAATGATTTCCTCACAATCCATCCGCAACCGCACCCACTTGGCAATTACAAAGGAAGGTCGGGAAACCTTACACTATTTTGAAAACCGTGTCAGCGATGCCATCAAAGCAGATATCAAAACCTATTTTCGCGAAAACGAATTCACTCTCAGAAATGAGGTTTCTGTGCTGGGAGATTACTACAAATCCACTTCCGGCGAATATGAGGCACACCTGGTCGCCAAGGACCGCGGCATTAATCTGATAGACCTAACCCTCTCCGTTCCTGTGGAAGAGGTTGCTGCTGCCATCTGCGATAATTGGCAAAAAAAGAATCAGGATATTTATAAATACCTGATTCAAGAATTGTTTTAGTTGTCTTGCGCTTCCGCTTTAATGCGCTTAAAATGCTCACGTATCTTTGCTTCGTAACCGTTACCGGTAGGACGATAAAACTCCTTGCCGTCAAGCTCATAAGGAAGGTACTGCTGTTTCACATAATGATTTGGATAATCATGAGCATACTTGTAGCCGGTACCGTGTCCCAGCTTCGCAGCCCCCTTGTAATGAGCATCCTGCAGATGTGTGGGAATGGGCAGATTTCCTGACCGTTTCACTTCCTCCGTCGCTTCAAAAATTGCATTACAGCTTGCATTGCTCTTGGGTGCACATGCCACGTAAGTTGCCGCCTGTGCCAGAATAATCTGTGCCTCCGGCATACCGATTCTCTCCACTGCCATGGACGCATTGGTCGCGACCACCAGTGCCTGAGGATCCGCATTGCCCACATCCTCCGATGCACATATCATAATTCTTCTTGCAATAAAAGTCACACTTTCCCCTGCATACAGCATACGAGCCAGATAATAAACTGCCGCATCCGGGTCTGAGCCTCTCATACTCTTGATAAACGCGGATATGGTGTCATAATGATTGTCGCCGTTCTTATCATACCTAACCGCACGTTTCTGTATACACTCCTGCGCCACATCCAGAGTAATATGTATTTTACCGTCTTCCCCCCTGTTGGTGGTCATAATGCCAAGCTCAATGGCATTTAAGGCATGTCTTGCATCTCCTCCTGCAATATCCGCCAGAAAATCAAGTGCATCCTCTTCTATTTCCGCATTATAAGCCCCCATTCCCCTGTCCGTATCGTACACTGCCTTTTTTAACAGTTCCTTAATAGCATCCTTTGGAATAGGCTCCAGTTCAAAAATAATGGAACGGGAAATCAATGCACCGTTTACCTCGAAATACGGGTTCTCCGTCGTGGCTCCAATCAGTATAATCGTGCCGTCCTCCACAAATGGAAGCAGATAGTCCTGCTGACTCTTATTAAAACGGTGAATCTCATCAATAAATAAAATAGTACGCTTTCCGTACATTCCCTGGATATCCTTGGCTTTTGCCACCACCTCTTCCATATCTTTCTTGCCTGCAATGGTTGCGTTAATCTGGGTAAACTCCGCACTTGTAGTATTGGCAATCACCTTGGCAAGGGTAGTCTTTCCGGTCCCGGGAGGTCCGTAAAAAATAACGGAACTGATTTTATCCGCCTTAATTGCCCTGTACAACAGCTTGTCCTTACCTATAATATGCTGCTGCCCCACCACCTCATCCAAGGTCTTTGGTCTCATGCGGGCTGCCAGAGGTGATTCCTTCTCCATGTTGGTACTTCTCATATATTCAAATAAATCCATAAGCTTCTCCATACGTGTTTTTTTCAAGTGTACCACAATACCGGTTATATCGCAAATCAAAAGCTTGAATATGAGACATCTTTGTGCTACACTTTTTACTGTACGTGCATATATTGTACCTACACCAAATTTTGTTTATGAACGGGGAGAATAAAATGGATTATAAAGAAGAAAACAACTATTACATAGACAACACACATTTAGACTTTTCGCACATGAACCCGGAGTTTCAAAACACCCCTGCAAAAGAGCCCGGCATCGGGCTTGCGATTACCTCCATGGTTATCGGTATTTTGTCTCTTACTTTATGCTGTGTATGTGGTTCTCTGTTTGGTATCATCGGACTGATATTCGGTGTCATTGCCCTTAAAAAGAAACAACGCGGAACCGGCATGGCAATCGCCGGAATTGCCACATCTGTACTTGGCTTTTTGGTTGGTCTGGTTATTATTTTGTACATTGTATTTGTCGCTTCCTTAACCGGCTCCATCCTTGAAAACTATGACGAAATTATGAGTAATCCTGATTTTTACCAGTACATGGAATCGGAAGACTTCGATATGGAAGATTTTGAACTGTACTACTTTGACGAATTTGATGATTTGTAAGGATATGAAGATGTAAAAATTACGTCCCCTACAAATAAAACTACCTGTGCGATTTATGCGCCATGGATATGAGACTCATGGAAAACTTGGAAGACTCACCTTCCAAGTTTTTCTCGTCTTGAGGCTCATAAGAATGTCCGGCGCATCTGAGACACACGGTAGTTTATTTGTAGGGGGACGTACTATTATTCTCTCTCCCTTATACTTAAAATATCGTCTTCAGGAAATTATTCAACCCACTTCTTATTGCCTGGGAATTATGATCCGCACCCGGTACTTCATACCAGACATGCTTCACTCCATTTCTCTCAAAAATCTCATGATAGCTCTTGGGGAACTGACCTACGGTACCATCCTGGCTTCCGCAGCATACCATCAATAAATGAGGTAATTCATCCCCTTCCTTAAACTTTACTTCATCCTCGGAAAGCTGACCGGGATGTTCCATAGCCCAGTCCTTTCCGGGTACCAATCCGGGAGCAGGAGCAATCGCACAAACGTATCCGAAAATGTCAGGTCTCTGCAAACCGATGAACAATGTTTCCCTGCCACCCATAGAGAAACCAGCAATGGCCTGATGATCTCTATCGGCCAACACCGAATAATGCTCTCTGACATAAGGTAGCAAATCATTCACTAAATCATTAATGAAATTGTCATAGGGCAACACTGATTTGGGGTCGAAAGAAGGCTGCATATTGGGATCACCTGTCGCATACATGTGA
>SVFG01000128.1 GCA_015056975.1 Lachnospiraceae bacterium
ATAGGAGGTAACAAAATATGAATTACATTTTGCAGACAAATTGTCTGACGAAAAAGTATAAAAATTTTTGGGCACTCAGCGGCCTTACTATGAATGTTCCCAAAGGCTCTATCTACGGCTTTGTGGGAAAGAATGGAGCAGGTAAGACAACTCTGATTCGTTTGATATGTGGATTACAGGCTCCCACTTCCGGCGATTTTACTCTATATGGCGTTTCGAATGACAGCAAGGATATTGTGAAATCACGTCGCCGTATGGGCGCTGTAGTGGAGGGGCCGGCCATTTATATGGAGATGACTGCGCAGGAAAATTTAAAACAGCAGTATCTCGTCCTTGGTCTGCCATCCTATGAGGGTATTCCTGAACTGCTCAAACTCGTGGGACTTGAAAATACAGGGAAGAAAAAAGCAAAAAACTTCTCTCTTGGTATGAAACAACGTCTGGGCATTGCCATTGCGCTGGCAGGGGATCCGGATTTTCTTGTCTTGGATGAACCGATTAACGGTCTCGATCCGCAGGGCATTGTGGAAATGCGTGAGTTGATTTTGAAGCTTAACCGTGAAAGGCAGATTACTGTGCTGATTTCCAGCCATATACTGGATGAACTTTCTCGTCTGGCAACTCATTATGGCATTATTGATAATGGACGTATGGTAAAGGAGCTGAGCGCAGAAGAACTGGATGCTGCATGTCAAAAATGTGTCCGCATGGAAGTAAGCGACACGGCTGTTCTGGCGCGCGTTCTTGATTCTATGAATGTGGAATACAAGATTATCTCAGCTACTACGGCTGATGTTTTCGCCAAAATCAATGTGACACAGCTTGCTGTTGCACTGGCAAAGGAGAATTGCGAAGTGCTGTCCATGCAGGAGAAAGACGAAAGTCTGGAAAGCTACTATATCTCACTGGTTGGAGGTGGTTGTAATGCGTAAACTTTTTTCAGCGGATACCTTTCGAATGTTTCATAGTAGTTGGTTTTGGCTGTGCCTTGGTGGTATGCTGGCAATGTCTGTAGGCTTTATAGTTATGCAGCATACTGCTATGGATTATGAGGTACCTTTAAGTCGGGTTATTTTCCTGCCTATGAGTTTTTATGGTGTGGCAACAGCCGCTTTGTTGAGTTTGTTTATTGGTGAAGATTTTAGTGACGGTTTTATCCGTAACAAAATTGTTGCCGGGCATTCCAGACATAGCATATTTATATCGAATCTTATTGTCAGTTGGCTGGCATGTATTGTTATTTACTTAAGTGTGGTTTTCTTTACAACCATGATTGGAAGAACTCTTTTTGAAGTAGATTTTACAGTAGAATTGTTTCTTCAATATCTGTTTCTCGGAATTGGAATGTGTATTGCTTATGGTTGCATTTATTGTAGCATTACTATGCTCTGCGGAAATAAAGTTACTGCTACGCTACTGTGTATGGGACTGGCATTTTTTATGCTGTTTGCCTGCTTGCATACCAACCAGACGATGGTTCAGCCGGAGTATAAGAACGGAGTTCCAAATCCCGCATATGTGGACGGTGTGGTGAAAACGGTATACGCAGTCCTTCATGATTTAAATCCTTTCGGACAGGCAGCGCAGCTTTCTGCTATGGAGGTATTCGACCCTGTGCGCTGGTTTATCTGTGATTTAGGCTGGGTGTTGGCAGCCGGTATAGGGTGTGCCTTTTTCAATCGTAAGAATATACAATAAACAGGAGTTACATATGGAACATCTGCTTTTAATCATTATCGGAATATTGCTTCTGATTATCTTTGCGCTTTTTGCAAAGGTCTATTTCCTACGTAAAGCTGCACAGGAAATCATGGAAGCGTTTCGCGACAGATTGACAGCAGATACTAACATTCTTATTGATATTTCCACCAGAGATCCCTATATGCGTGCGCTGGCTGAAGACATCAATGTACAGCTTCGTTTACTCCGTAAGGAGCGCCATCGTTATCAGCAGGGCGACTTGGAATTGAAAGAAGCTGTTACCAACATCTCCCATGACTTAAGAACACCGCTTACAGCGATTAGCGGTTATCTCGATTTGTTGGAGCGGGAGGAAAAAAGTGAAACTGTTCAGCGCTATCTTTCCCAAATACAAAACAGAACGGAGGCCCTAAAGAGCTTGACGGAGGAACTATTTCGCTATAGTGTGGTCACATCTTCGCAGGAACTGAAAGCGGAGCGAATAGATATTGTCCGGGCCCTCGAAGAAAGTCTGCTATCTTTCTATGCAATCATGCAGGAAAAAGACATTAGGCCGGAAATTGTACTACCGGAGGAGGCGGTTTACCGTGTACTGGATGCAGGAGCAGTGAATCGTATTTTTTCTAATATTATCAGTAATGCCTTGAAGTATTCAGATGGGGACCTGAATGTTGTGATGGATACCACAGGCCGTGTTACATTTACCAATACCGCACAGAATCTAAATGCTGTGACTGTCGGTAGACTGTTTGACCGCTTCTATACAGTGGAAGCAAGCCGCAATTCAACTGGGCTGGGATTATCGATTGCAAAGATGTTGATAGAGCGCATGGGGGGCAACATATCTGCGCAATATGAGAATGAAAGATTAAGTATTACAATTACCTTTTAGATGTTACCGCAACGGGGAGCTTAGAAATGAGACTCCCCGTTTTGCTTTTGCAGAAAGTGTGCTACAATGTAGGCGAACGCGCGCGGAAAGTGCGAGCAAAGGAAACGAGGAAAGATATGTTTATTATTGTTGGACTTGGTAATCCGGGGAAGGATTATGTAAATACAAGACATAATATTGGATTTGATGTAATTGATCTTTTGGCGGATAAGAATAATATTTCCGTGCTTGAGAAAAAGCATAAGGCGATTATAGGAAAAGGTATTGTGGCAGGGCAGAAGGTAATCTTGGCAAAGCCGTGTACTTATATGAATTTGAGTGGTGAAAGTGTGCGTGAGCTCATAGACTATTATAAAGTGGACGAAGAGTCGGAGCTGATTATCATTTCAGATGATATCAGTTTGGAACCGGGCAATATCCGTGTGCGTAAAAAAGGCAGCGCAGGTGGGCATAATGGACTTAAAAGCATTATTCAGCATTTGGGGCACAGTGACTTTATGCGCGTAAAGATGGGTGTAGGAGAAAAACCGAAAGGATACGACCTGGCAGATTGGGTACTGGGACATTTCTCCAAGGAAGACCGCACAAGCATGGATGATGCAGCTAAGAGAGCTGTGGATGCTATAGAAAGAATGATATTAGGTGATGTGGATGGCGCCATGAACACCTATAATACAAAAACAACTCAGAAATCGTAGGTGAAAGATGCAAGCATTAATTAGTCCGTTAAAGGAACTGGCAGAATACGAACAACTGCAAAATGCAATCCGTAAAGGAGAAACACCCGTAGCGGTGAGCGGCTGTGTGGACTCTCAAAAACTGCATATGATGTACGGACTTAGCGATGGCTTTACGAATAAAGTCATCGTTACTTATAGTGACTTAAAAGCAAAAGAAATCTACGAAGAATTCAAATTTTATGACAGAAATGTCTTTTTTTATCCTGCAAAAGACTTAATCTTTTTCCAGGCTGATATTCATGGAAATGAATTGACGAAGCAGAGAGTAAAGGTGCTTCGCCGAATCGCAGAGGGTAAGCCCTTTACCTTAATTACAACTTTTTCTGCCCTGATGACACCGCAGGTGATGTGGGAGGATGAGGACATTATTACCCTGGAAAAAGGTGGAAGTATTGATGAACGCGCATTTGCCGGTAAACTGGTGGCGCTTGGATATGAGAAGGTCTACCAGGTAGAACAGCCGGGGCAGTTTTCGGTGCGAGGAGGCATTATCGACGTTTATGATTTGACGGAGGAGAATCCCTATCGTATCGAACTATGGGGAGACGAGATTGAGTCCATCCGTTCTTTTGATGTGCTGAGTCAGCGCTCCGTGGAACAGCTTTACGCAGCAACCATTTATCCGGCCACAGAGTTTGTATTATCTAAGGAACGGATAGAAGACGGATTCAAAAAAGTGGAAAAGGAGCTCGCAAAGCGGGAGAAATATTTCCGTGATGCCTTCATGACAGAGGAGGCTCATCGGATAAAGACCCAGATAAGTAACCTGAAGGATGAGATATTAGAGTTTCAGAATATGGCAAATATAGAAGGTCTGGTGCGTTACTTCTATGATGAGCTTATGTGTTTACCTCAGGTGCTGGGACGCATGAAAGGTGCTAAGGAGAAGCTGATTTACTTTGCGGATGAACCGCAGCATATCAGAGAGCATGTAACAGCTGTATCGGCAGAGTTTAGGGACAGCATGTCAAACCGTGCAGAGAAAGGCTATGTATTGCCGGGACAGATGGATATTCTTTTTGATGGAAGTTCTGTCGTGGCGCATATGGAAAAATATCCGGTGGTTACTTTGTCGGCGCTTCCGGGAAAGGATTCCTTTTTCCATCCTACCATGCATGTGGGTGTGTCAGCCAGAAGCTTATCTTCCTATAACGGAAGCTTTGAAGCGCTGTTGAAGGACCTGCGTGGGTTTAAAAAGAAGGGCTATCGGGTACTTCTTTTGTCCGGTTCCAGAACCAGAGCCCAGAGACTTGCGGTTGACCTTCGTGAAAATGAAATATCAGCAGTCTATACCGACGATCCCTTCCGAGAGGTGAAGGAGAGCGAGGTATTATTATACTATGGCAATGTGAAGAAGGGATTTGAATATCCCCTCCTTAAGTTTGTGGTGATGTCGGAAAGCGATATTTTCGGCATTCAAAAAAAGAAAAAGAAGAAAAAACATTACAGTGGACAGAAAATCTCCGGTTTCCATGAACTCAAGATTGGTGATTACGTGGTACACGAAAGTCATGGACTGGGAATTTATCGTGGAATCGAAAAGGTAGAGATGGACCATGTAGTCAAGGATTACATGAAGATTGAGTATCGCGATGGCGGCAATCTTTATATTCTTGCTACCGGTTTAGACGTGCTTCAAAAGTATGCTTCTGCAGACGGAAAAGGAACGCCGAAGCTAAATAAGCTGGGCGGAAAAGAGTGGGAAAAAACCAAGACAAAGGTACGTGCGGCAGTGGATGCAGTGGCAGGTGACTTGGTAGAGCTTTATGCATCAAGGCAGCAAAGCAAGGGACATTCCTTTGGCCCGGATACGGTTTGGCAAAAAGAGTTTGAAGAGATGTTTCCTTTTGAGGAAACACAGGATCAGCTTAT
>SVFG01000129.1 GCA_015056975.1 Lachnospiraceae bacterium
TGTGCTCACAGCCTTTGTAACGCTTTGCGTACGTTTGGTCTGTTAATTTGTACGCCTATTCAGTTACTAATTGATTGGGGCTTTCACCCAATCGGACACTCATCCGATCTTTCCACGTCTTGCGACGCAGTATCAACAAGTAATCTCCCGTAAGCTCTATCCACAATCTATTATGATAATCGGCACATCTGTTGATGGCCGGTTCAGCCGCACATAAAGACCGGACAAGAACTCACTGACTTGATTATGAGATATACAATCTCAGATAAGAATCAAGCGGTGATTATCCCTGTCTCTGTTTGTGTTTCGGATTCTCACAGATTACTCTGATGCGTCCTTTTCTTTTAATGATTTTGCACTTTTCGCAAATTGGTTTTACTGATGATCTAACCTTCACGTTAAACCCTCCTTTCAAAAAAGACCGTCTTAGATTATAGCATAGCCTTCCAGTATTTGCAAGCTATTTTATTAACAAATAACATTTTTATTTATCTCTCCAGATAATGCGTCCTTTTGTCAAATCATAGGGAGACAATTCCAATGTCACCTTGTCGCCGGGAAGAATACGGATAAAGTTCTGACGCAGTTTACCACTGATGGTTGCCAATACTCTGTGTCCGTTCTCCAGTTCCACACGAAACATGGTGTTGGGCAGTTTCTCTACAACAGTTCCTTCGATTTCAATTACATCACTTTTAGACATACATTTCCTCCATTTAATAAAAATATTATTGTCTGTAATTCTTAATAGCGTATTTTATCTGTTCATCCATGACTTTTTCATGGTTCTTCAACTTCATCAACAGCTCCTCATCCACTTTTTTCTGAATGGGCTGTATATGCTTCCGATTTTTTTTCTTCGGTTTGGAGATTGTACGGTATTTGCCGTCACATAAGTACACATAATCCCCTTCCGCTGCCACAATCACATATAATCCGTCACAATCATGACCTGCTTTCGAGGTTGCAAATTGGCCTATCATACTGTCCGTCCACTCCTTCGTTTTATCATTCCTGCCGGATATCTAATAAAGAGTCAAAATCTCCGGTTCGCCATCGGTAACCAGTATGGTGTTTTCGTAATGTGCGGACAGTGAGCCATCCTCTGTCACAACCGTCCAGTCATCATCCAACCACTCCACATCCGCTCTTCCTATATTAATCATAGGTTCAATGGCAAGTGTCATTCCCGCTCTCAGCTTGGGACCATGTTTCTTTTGTGCAAAATTGGGAATCTGGGGATCTTCATGAAGTTCGGTTCCGATTCCGTGTCCCACCAAATCTCTCACGATACCATATCCGTAAGGCTTAATGGATGCATCAATTGCATTGGAAATATCATATAAGTAATTTCCTGCTTTCGCCATTTTGATACCGTCAAAAAAGCTCTGTCTGGTACGCTCAATCAAAAGTCTTGCTTCCTCACTGATTGTACCCACGCCAAAGGTTCTGGCCATATCGGAATGATATCCCTTATATATCAGTCCTGCATCAATACTGATGATATCACCTTCCTGCAAAATGTAGTTCTTATCGGGAATTCCATGTACCACCGCATCATTTACGGATGCGCAGATGGATGCCGGATATCCGTGATAATTCAGGAAATTAGGAATACATCCATGAGCACGGATTAACTTATCTGCCAGGATATTAAGATCCATGGTAGAAATCCCGGGCTTGATTGCCTGCTCTAAATTTTGAAAAACATCTGCCAGCAATTTGCAGGATTCCCTCATCAGGGCAATTTCCCGCGCTGACTTAATTGTGATTGCCATGTTTTATGTCCTTTCCCTATTAACCAAGAATGGCAACAATTGCGTTAAATACGTCCTTCATATCAACAGTACCATCCACTGTCTTAAGAACACCCTTGTTGGTATAGAAATCAATCAGGGGCTGTGTCTGGTCATGATATACTTTCAGACGGTTCAATACTGTCTCGGGCTTATCATCGTCACGAAGTACCAGGTCTTGACCACAGGTATCGCATACGCCCTCTTTCTTGGGAGGAACATGCTCTATATGATAGGTAGCGCCACAGCCAAGGCACGCACGTCTGCCGGACATTCTCTTTACAATATTCTCATCGGGTACATCCACATTTACTGCATAGTCAATTGCATCGCCCAGCTCTGTCAACGCCTTATCCAAAACTTCTGCCTGAGGAATGGTTCTGGGGAAACCATCTAATACATATCCGTTTGCGCAATCAGCCTGTGCCACTCTGTCCAAGAGAATTTTCACAGTGAGCTCGTCGGGAACCAAAAGTCCCTGGTCCATGTATTTCTTAGCTTCCATTCCCAGTTCTGTACCGTTCTTAATATTGGCACGGAAAATATCTCCGGTGGATACATGAGGAATACTATATTTTTCTGCTATCATTTTTGCCTGAGTACCTTTACCTGCTCCGGGAGCACCTAACATAATAATTTTCATATTTACCTCTTTCTGCGCTGCCACGCGCTTATCCTTCGTTTGAGCCTAACATTTATATTTTAACGTCTTTAAAAACACTTTGCAATATCTAAATACTGAAAAAAAGGGCATCTAGATGATTTTTCATCATCAGATGCCCTAAAATTACATTTTATATGGCTGATAACTATTAGCCTTCCAAGAAGCCTTTGTAGTTACGAACCATCATCTGGGACTCAACCTGCTTCATAGTCTCCAATACAACGCTAACGATAATAATAAGACTGGTACCGCCAAAGGATACGCTTGCTCCGAAAACACCGTTAAAGATGTAAGGAATAATTGCAACGATGGTCAAGCCTGTTGCTCCAACCCAAATGATGTAATACAATACTCTGCTCAAGTAATCGCTGGTGGGTTTTCCGGGTCTGATACCGGGAATAAATCCGCCCTGCTTCTTCATATTGTCTGCAATCATCAAAGGATTGAAGGTAATGGATGTATAGAAGTGTGCAAAGAAAATAATCAATACAATGTACACTAACAATCCAATACTATAAATGGGCTGGCTGGGTCTGCACCAATATTCAGCGTTCATACCCTTGAGAACCTCGCCCCAGAATCCCTCACCCTGATATCCTACTAAGGAACAGATGATAAGAGGGAACTGCAAAATAGACTGGGCAAAGATTACGGGGATAACACCGGAAGTATTTACCTTTAAAGGAATACTGGAGGTCTGTCCGCCAACCATTTTTCTTCCCTGCACTTTTTTTGCATACTGCACAGGAATTTTACGTACACCGGCATTCAAAATGATTACCAGTACTACCATTGCAATAATGATTGCAAAGATAATTACAGCTGCCAAAACGGCTGTTGCAGGAGCTTTACCGATTACAAACTGATTGAACAGATTGCTCAAATCCTGAGGAAGTCTGGATAAAATATTGATAACCAATACGATGGAAATACCATTACCCACACCGTGCTCAGTAATTCTCTCACCAACCCACATCAGGAATGCACTACCTGCGGTAAGTGCCATAACTACTGTGATTACGCTCAATACATTGTAGTCTGTCAGGTATCCCTGTCTTCCAAATCCGATTGCCATTGCGGTGGACTGAAGTACTGCCAATGCAACAGTCACATATCTGGTAAGGGAAGCAATCTTCTTCTTGCCGTCTGCACCGTCACGCTGCATCTCTTCCAACTTGGGAATCGCAATAGTCAGCAACTGTATAATAATGGATGAAGTAATGTAGGGGTTGATACCCAATGCAAGGATTGCCATGCTGGCAAAGGAACCACCTGTGATAGCATCAAAGAAACTGAATGCACCACCGGTCTGCTGCTGGAACCAACTTTTAAATACTTCTCCATTTACTCCCGGCACGGGAAGCTGTGATCCGATACGGATCACAACCAACATAGCCAGAGTGAATAAGAGTTTTCTTCTTATATCTTTAATTTTAAATGCGTTTTTTAATGTTTTAAGCATTAAATCACCTCAGCAGTTCCACCAAGTGCCTCGATTTTCTCTTTTGCAGATGCGCTGAATGCATCAACTTTAACGTCGAGTTTCTTGGTAAATTCTCCATTTCCAAGTATCTTTACACCATCTCTGGGGTTCTTGATAATACCAGCCTCAACTAATGCATTTACATCAACAGTTGTACCATTCTCAAAGCTCTCAAGTGCGCTGATATTGATAGCAACGATATCCTTAGTGTTTCTGTTAGTGAAACCTCTCTTAGGAATACGTCTGTACAAAGGCATCTGTCCACCTTCAAAACCGGGTCTGGGTGCTCCGGAACGAGCCTTCTGACCTTTGTGTCCTTTACCTGCGGTCTTGCCGTTTCCTGAACCGTGTCCACGACCTCTTCTAAAATTATCACTATGCTTGGAACCTTCAGCAGGTCTTAAATTGGATAATTCCATTTCGAACACCTCCTTATCTGATTAAACTTCTTCAACTTTTACTAAATGACTAACCTGACGAATCTGTCCTTTTGTAGCTTCATTATCAGGAAGTATTACGGACTTACCAATTTTACGAAGTCCCATAGATTCAACGATTGCTCTGTTCTTCGGTACAGCACCGATGGTGGACTTTACCAAAGTAATTTTCAACTTCTTATCTGCCATTATGCCAATACCTCCTCAACAGATTTGCCACGATTCTTTGCAACATCTTCAGGACTCTTCAACTGGCTCAATCCTGTGATAGTTGCAAGAACTACGTTCTGCTTGTTGTTGGAGCCCAAAGATTTGGTACGGATATTCTTGATACCTGCAAGCTCACAAACGATACGAGCGGGACCACCTGCGATGATACCGGTACCTTCGGGAGCTTTCTTCAACAATACGTTTGCAGAACCGTACTTTCCGATGAAATCGTGTGTAATGGAATTATTCTCATCAAGAGCGATTTTTACGATATGCTTAACTGCATCTTCTTTTCCCTTGCGGATAGCTTCGGGAATTTCTACTGCTTTTCCAAGTCCGGCACCTACATGACCATTACCGTCACCAACTACTACAAGAGCGGTGAAACGCATGTTACGTCCACCCTTAACGGTCTTAGTAACACGTTTGATGGTAACAACCTTATCAGTTAACTCTAACTGGCTTGCATCTATGATTGTATGTCTCATGTTGTTTCCTCTTCCTTTCCTAGAATTCCAAGCCAGCTTCTCTGGCTGCATCAGCTAATGCTGCGATCTTACCCTGGTATATAAAGCCGCCTCTATCAAAAACAACTTCCTTGATACCTTTTTCAA
>SVFG01000130.1 GCA_015056975.1 Lachnospiraceae bacterium
TGTGGATAATAGGTATAGTTATAGTCGATGTACAGCGTTCCACCCGGTTTCAAGGCTGACTTTGCCTTCTCAATCAATACTTTTTGCGCATGTTCCGGGTTTTCTTCGGACACAATGTTCATGAGAAAGTTGCCGGCAATTACCACGACATCATAACCGCTTCCCCAGTCATCTAAAGTGGCATCTGCCATCCGCCAGGTGATATTGTCCACACCTTCTGCCTTGGCAGGAATTTTGCAAAGCATGGCTTCATCCATATCCAGTCCGACTGCCGTATGTCCTGCTTTGGCAAGAGGGACCAAAATGCGTCCGCTGCCACAGGCAATCTCCAAAATATGTTTCGGTGTCGTGCCGAGACAATTAAGTAAAAACTCCACATCCTCGGTTCCGGTTTCGTCAATCTCATACATATCTGCAGACCAGTCTGCAATGATCTTTTCTTCTTTAAACACTATATGTTCCTCCGTTTTTTGACAGGAGGATTAAAGTATAGTCATCCTCCTGTTTGTTGTTCTGCTATTTACTGTTTTTCCCATATGATATCATCCTTTCTGTTGTTTGATATTGCTATTTTAGCATATACTTTTGGCGTGCACAAGCAGTTGAGGGGACAAGAAGCTCTCTACAAAAAATCGAGTGTGAATGGAACTTCGGAACGGGTTGGGGCTACATGTGGAAAAAGTGGCTCCCAGACCCTCGCTTTGGAAAAACGAAGGGTCTGGGGAGAGGAATTCGTCTTGTAGTGCCCATGGACTGAAATAGGACAAGTTTAGTTACCTTCTTACTCCATATATGCACAGATTGACCTTTTCATCCGGCACAATCAGCTGTCTTTTTTTCACCATGGTTTCGATGATAAATGCCATCGCATCCATCTGGTGGTGAATGCAGGCTAACTGAGCACATTTTGACTGTAAAGCTCTGGGGACATAGTCCTTTAACGTCTTAGTGGCAGTATCGCAGATTTCCTGCATACAGCTACACACCTCTTCGATGAGCGGCTCGGCCAGCGCCTCGATTTGTACCAGGACATCTTCTGTAAATACGGGGAAGTTTGCGATGAGTCTGCCACCTTTACCGGAAAGGAAACCGTCCTCAATCAATTGAATAAGCATTTCATTTGTTTCATCAGCAGGAGCCCCCAGGACTGCATCGCACATTGCCTCTATGGAAGCATCCCACATATGGGGGTGCCAGTTCTGGCACTTTTCGATGATGCGGTAATTGGTTACGGAAAAATAAGCGGAGCCTGCTTTGTTTTGGCAGTGACCGTAGATTCCGTTAAAGTGGTGATGTACATAGTCATTGTCGTAGCCGAAGACAAAGCCTGTGCTGCCGTTGGAAAGAACAGGATATTCTCCCAACTGCTTCTGCATACGTTCATCAAATCGGGATAAAGCCAGCTTTATAAACAGGTTTGCAAAGGTCCATTTTAAGCGGTTATCATCGTAGTCATTACCCTGAAAAGTAAAGGCTGTAAGCTTGGGAAGCAACCCGATTAGCCCTGTGTGAAAACGTTCTGCATAATCCTCATAGATGGGGTGGATTTTCTCAGCCAGCATCTTTTCGTAAGCATCCGTAAAAATAATGATATTGGTCTGGTATTTCTCACCAATTTTTCTAATAATATCGTGCTTCATCAAGATGTCAATCTCTTCCTCCAGATAGACCGCTGATACGCCCAGCTCTACAGAAAGCTCCTGCAATGTGACAGGAGTGTCATATGCAAACAAAACAATATTTCCGGGAAGTTTTCTGGAAAACAGCTCGAAATAGCTGTTGCGTCCGCCCCAAAAGTCCATGCGGAAGGTACCGGGATTATAACTTTTTTCTCCAAATTCTCTTGTCATACTAAAACCCTCTTTCAATAATTTTCTTGTCTTAAAGAGATAGTATTTTACCATCTCCAAACTGATATCAAACTCAAGGGCAATATCGGAACAGCTTTTTCCGTGAATATAGTAGGCAACGGTCACTTCCCTGTATTGCTTGGAAAGCAGGGACAATTCACGGCGCAAAAGATTCATTTCTTCGGTCTTTATGTATTCCTCCTCGGGAGTAATCCAGTAGGTACCTACATAAGAGTCATCAAAGTCTACAAATTGGGGCTTTGTTTTGCGAATACGCTTGCGAAAGGTATTCTCTGCGATTTTCCACATGAAACCGTAAAACGCTTCCTCGTTTTGAAGACGGTGTACGGATTTTAAAATCTCGCAGACAATATCGTTGGTCAAATCCTCTGCCTGCTCCTTGTCGTAAAGCTTTGACATGGAGTAGGCAAAAAGGGTTTTCAGATTTTCAGAAATGATTTGTGCGGCTTTTTGTTGTTCCAATTTTTCACCTCCTGAGCTATTTTGAAAGCTTTCAGTGATATAGTACCAAGAGAGTCACATTGGTTAATTGGGTTTAAAAAAATTTAAAATACTTTCGTGGTCCACTTTGTGCAGTCCCAGACATCGGTTGCCAGACCTTCAAAGAATTCGGGCTCGTGGCACACCATGAGGATGCTGCCCTTGTATGCCTTTAAGGCGCGTTTCAATTCATCCTTGGCATCTACGTCCAGATGGTTGGTAGGCTCGTCCAAAAGTAAAATGTTGGTGCCCTTGTTAATCAGCTTGCACAGGCGCACCTTTGCCTGCTCACCACCACTTAAAACACGCACCTTGCTCTCGATATGCTTGGTGGTCAGACCGCACTTTGCAAGGGCGGAACGTACCTCATACTGGGTAAAGCCGGGGAACTCCTGCCAGATTTCCTCAATACAGCTATTGTCCATATCTCCGCTCATCTCCTGCTCAAAGTAGCCGATTTCCAGATAATCTCCCTGAGTCACGGTGCCGGAAAGGGGAGCAATCAGTCCCAGAATACTCTTAAGTAACGTGGTTTTACCGATACCGTTTGCACCGGTAAGCACAATCTTCTGTCCACGCTCCATGGAGAGATTTAAGGGCTTGGAAAGAGGTTCATCATAACCGATAACCAAATCCTTTGTCTCAAACAGAATGCGTCCGGGAGTGCGGGCTTCCTTAAAGTTAAATTCCGGCTTGGGCTTTTCGGAAGCAAGCTCAATCACATCCATTTTGTCCAGCTTTTTCTGGCGTGACATTGCCATGTTTCTGGTGGAGACACGAGCCTTGTTACGCGCCACGAAATCCTTTAAGTCTGCAATTTCCTTCTGCTGGCGGTTGTAGGCAGCCTCAAGCTGGGCCTTCTTCATGGCGTAAACCTCCTGGAACTTGTCGTAATCGCCCACATAGCGGTTCAGCTCCTGATTGTCCATATGATAAATCAGATTGATAACACTGTTTAAGAAAGGAATGTCATGACTGATTAAGATAAAAGCATTTTCATACTCGTTCAAGTAGCGCTTCAGCCATTCAATATGCTCCACATCCAGATAGTTGGTAGGTTCGTCCAAAAGGAGAATGTCGGGCTTTTCCAAGAGAAGCTTGCCGAGAAGCACCTTGGTACGCTGTCCGCCGGAAAGCTCGGTAACATCTCTGTCCAGGCCGATGTCCAGAAGTCCCAGCGCTCTTGCGACCTCCTCCACCTTGGAGTCAATCAGGTAAAAGTCATGCATGGTCAGCAAATCCTGAATGGTGCCAAGCTCCTCCATATACTGCTCCAGCTCCTCAGGAGTGGCATCACCCATCTTATCGCAGATTTCATTCATCTGCGTTTCCATTTCGTATAGGAAATCAAAGGCAGAGGCAAGCACCTGACCGATGGTTTGCCCAGCCGTCAACACCGTGTGCTGGTCCAAGTAGCCCACTCGCACGTTTTTTGCCCATTCTACCTTGCCCTCGTCCGGCATCAGCTTTCCGGTAATAATATTCATAAATGTAGATTTACCCTCGCCGTTGGCACCAATCAGTCCAATGTGTTCACCCTTCAGCAGTCGGAAGGACACATCATTAAAAATCGCCCTGTCGCCAAAACCGTGGGTCAAATGTTCTACGTTTAATATACTCATAGTAATAAAATACCTTTCCTGAAAATATAATATAGTATCATGCCTGAAATGAGGACATGATATCTCCCATAGGAGTATACCTTATGTGCAGGCGGAAACGCAAGTATAAAGAACATTTGCAGGAATAAAAAGGATAAATTTTGAAATAATAAAAATGATAGCACGGTACATAGGATGGCAGACTGTGCGGAAAAGAGGAGACTATGAGAAAATTAGCGGTATTGTGCAGTGTGGGATTGTTGATGCTTGCGTTGGCGGCATGCAGTGGCGACGAAAATGGGGAGCAGGTGGGAGAGAAGGCAGACGGTAGTCGCACGGAAAGCTTGCAGGGAAGTGATGGGGAACAGCCCACAGAAGCTGCGTATGAGGCAAATCTACAGTCTGTAAAGACTGCTCTCCGCGAGACCCTCAAGGAAGCCTACCTGCCAAACGCAGAAATAAAAGCTGACGAGCTCGCAGAGACATACGGTATCACAGCGGACATGTACGATGCCGCGTTTGCGGAGCGCGCCGGGGAAGGGGCAGTGGATACCGTTATTTTGGTGCTGGCAAAGGAAGGACAGACTGATGCGGTGGAAGAAGCCATGAACGCCTACCGTGATCTCATGGTAAACGACACCACACAGACCCCTGAGAATATGAATAAAATTCAAGCATCCCGCATTGAAAGAATCGGAAACTACGTGTGCTATGTCCAGCTGGGAGCAACGGCTGCCATCGGCGCTGAAGCTATAGACGATGAAATCATTATGCAGTGTCAGGAGCAAAACGAACTGGCAATCGCCGTTATCGAGCAGAACATAAGGCATTATTGACACCCTTTTTATTCTGATTTATAGTAGTAAGTAATTTAGATGATATAAAATGATGCCCGGTCAGGGGTATCCGATAACGCAGGCACGCTCTCGCTATGCTTCGCAACGCAGCGGTACTAAGCTCGCTTAATTGCATCTTACGACGCAATTACCTCGCTAAGGACCGGCGTGCTCAGAATGCGCTGCTTTTATCGGACACCCCTACCCGAGCATCGTACATAATATAGCTTACTATTATCAATCAGAAAGGCAATAGGAAATTATTGAATGAAAGCAGTTGTGTTCGATATGGACGGTGTTTTGTTTGACACCGAGAAGCTTTGCTTCGACTGTTGGTGTCAGGAAAAACACCGTCCATATCGAA
>SVFG01000131.1 GCA_015056975.1 Lachnospiraceae bacterium
ATGTTTTCTGGAAAAATTCACGGATATTTTTAACAGCGGAAGCCCCGCCTGCATACGCCTTTCCAAAAAGTCACACACCTGGTCAAGTACATAAAAATCAAGCTTGCAGATGCTTCCATCCTTTTCCAAAATAGGAATAAACATTCCGGGAGGTATAATCCTGTCCTTTTCTTTCCAGCGCACCAATGCCTCCGCACCGCAAATCTTCTTATCTGCAGTCGTAATCTTTGGCTGATAATACACCACAAATTCCTTTTGTTTGATGGCACGGTGGAATCTTGCAATAGTCTCCTTCTGTTGCATAATTTCCCTGTACATTTCATCCGTGTAATAAGCAACAGCTGTGCTTTCACTCTGTCTGGCCATCTGATATGCGATGCTGGAACGCTGCATCAGTTCACCTACATTGCGAATTCCCTCAAGATTGCCAACACCTATTGTCGCACTGAAATTAAATCTCTTAACCTCGTCAACATACGGATAAATAATATCCATATTGCTGATAAAATTCACAAAATTCTCAGCGTTTTCCGTGCGCACCAAAGCCACAAAATTATCGCCGCCCAATCTGCCTACCAATTCCTGTGATGTCACACTGTTGGCCACCATATTGGCATACAGCTTCATAACCTCATCCGCCTGTAAATGAGGCAATACTTTATTTACATATCTGAAATTGTGAATATTAAAATAAATTGCGGTATACTCTGTAAGAATGCCTCGTCCAAACAAACGCCCTGCATATTCCATAACACCTGACACATTCGGAATTCCTACGGACAAATCCGTCAACATGGACCTTTTAAGCAGACTACCCATCATCACCTGACTGAACGCCAGATAAATCTGTTTTGCAAAAATACCGATTTCCGCCTGTTCAAACTTGTTCCATGCATAACCGGCTGCGGCATAAAAAGTAAACACAGCAAGTCCTCCGTCTCCGGTACGGAAATCAAACGCGTACGGCTCCGGTGCAATCTCTTGTGTTCCGCCATACAATACATTACTAAAATCATCTATTTTATCACGCAGTTTAGACTGCGGCGCGGATAAATACACTTCCACCTTGCCGATATGCATAATATCCGCAATGCAGGAAAGCGCCTGCGCCGTATGCGCAGCCACTTCCTCCTGCGTCTCAGCATGACTTTGTAATATTTGCAAAAATTCTTCTATCCCGTTGTTGAAAAACACACTACTCATGAGTCTTCCTCCTCGATGTCAGTATCTCAACATTGTATATTGGTACTATTATACCACATCTGTTTTGAAAAAGAAAGTAATTTTGTCAAATAATAGCAAATTTACTGAATTTTTGTTTTTGCAAAGCAATTTCACAATACACTTCGTTATACCAAACGGATGATACACTCTCCCGAAGCCATTTTCACCAGAGTATCCTTTCCGTCCACAGTAACGTTTTCACCCTCTGCAACCACATTTACAAGACGGATGCTGCATTCCTCTTCCGCGTCCACCTTCAGCCAAATATCATCTGCTTTTCTCTCGGCAAAAATATGAAGCTTTTCTTTATTATTCATGCCGTAAACAGTTTTTTCTACAGTACATCCCTGCGCAAGCTCATAAATGCGAAGCTCTACTCCCGTAGCGTAATCATAATCAGGCTTATCATCACGAGCTCCTACTGCCACGATGGAGTTTTCCTTTACCCACA
This sequence comes from Lachnospiraceae bacterium, assembly GCA_015056975.1. Taxonomy (GTDB): domain Bacteria; phylum Bacillota; class Clostridia; order Lachnospirales; family Lachnospiraceae; genus Acetatifactor. The sequence goes on from SVFG01000131.1 coordinate 1,676, forward strand.
GAGGAATATCCAGATATCCGCACTCTTCCGTATACCACTTGCCGCCCTCTCTTGCCTCTCCGGTAAAGAAGTTGGTCCATTTACCCTCAGGCAGATAGTATTCTGCAATACCCTCTTCGTTAAAGATAGGCGCTACTAACAGGCTGTCACCCAGCATATACTGCTTATCCAGGTAGCTGCAGTTCTTATCCTCCGTAAATTCCAATACCATACTTCGCATCATGGGAATACCGGTCTTATTGGCATAGATAGCTGCCTCGTACAGATAGGGCATCAGCTTTGCCTTTAATCTGGTAAAGAATCTTACCACATCAACTGCCTCTTCATCATACAGCCAGGGCACTCTGTAAGAGCTGCTTCCGTGGAGACGGCTGTGGGAAGACAATAATCCAAACGCTACCCAACGCTTATATACATCAGGTGTGGAGGTATTTTCAAAGCCTCCGATATCATGTGCCCAATAGCCGAAGCCGCTCATAAGAAGGGACAGACCGCCTCTCAAGCTCTCCTCCATGGACTCATAATCGGACCAACAGTCTCCACCCCAATGGACGGGGAACTTCTGTCCGCCTACCGTTGCGGAGCGGGCAAACAATACCGCCTCTCCCTTGCCGCGTTTTCTCTCCAAAAGCTCATATACGCACTTATTGTAAAGGTAAGTATAATAATTGTGCATCTTCTTGGGGTCGGAACCATCATAATAAACAGCTTCTACGGGAATTCTCTCACCGAAATCGGTCTTAAAGCAATCCACACCCATGTCAAGCAGAACCTCCAGCTTATCCTGGAACCACTTCCATGCCGCAGGGTTGGTAAAGTCCACAATCGCCATTCCGGGCTGCCACATATCCCACTGATATACCTGACCGTTGGGACGCTTGATAAAGTAGCCCTTCTCCATACCTTCCTTAAACAGATCGGATTCCTGTGCAATGTAGGAGTTAATCCATACACAGATATTCAGACCCTTCTCCTTGATTCTGCGAAGCATTCCCTCAGGATCCGGGAACACCTTTGCATCCCAAACAAAGTCTGACCAATGGAAATCTCTCATCCAACAGCAGTCAAAATGGAAGGTTCTAAGAGGAATACCTCGATCCAGCATACCGTCAATAAAGCTCATAACTGTCTGCTCATCATAGCTTGTGGTAAAGGAGGTAGACAGCCAAAGACCAAATGTCCAGGGTGCAGGTAAAGAGGGCTTTCCTGCGATATCCGTGTAGGCATTCAGTACCTCTTTCATGGAAGGACCGTTAAACAGGAAATAATCCAGATAGCCTCCCTCCACGGAAAACTCTGCTCTCGTCACCATCTCAGTACCCAGCTCAAAGGATACCTTTTCGGGATGATTTACCAACACTCCGTAGCCCTTGTTGGAAATATAAAAAGGAATATTCTTGTATGCCTGCTCCGTGCTGGTACCGCCATCGGCATTCCACATATCCATGCTCTGTCCGTTCTTTACAAAGGGCGTAAAATGCTCACCGCATCCGTACAAAAGCTCACCCACACCAAGGGATAACTGTTGACGCATATAGGTCTCCACATTGTCACCCTTATCGTAGGCGTCACCCTTCCAATCGGTCTTCATCAACGCAAGGTCTTTACCGCTGCTCTTCGTAATCACCTTGCCGTCACGCTTATATGTCATGGACCAGGGTCTCTTGGTAATTTCCAGGCTCAAAGAACCGCTATGTACGATAATCATATCCTCTGTCTCTTCTGTATTTAAAGGAAGCTCTTGCAGATTTAATTCAAAGGCAGGTTCCTTCACCACCGCACCCAGATGATGATAAGTCTGCACACGCAGCACCTCTTCTCTGGGAGATGTAATTTTAATGGTCAGATTCACTCCGCCCAAAGTCATACCCTTGTTGTAAATAATACTTGTGGGGGCACAGATGGTAACCTCCGTCTCCGTTACATCCACAAAATACACCTCTGCCGGTGCAAAGCAGCTGCACCCTTCCTTTTGTAACCAACAACCATTACTGAATTTCATGTTGTCCCTCCTGTACATTTATCATTTCTTTATTTCGCTCCGCCGCCTGCCTGTGTACTCCCTGCAACGGATATTTACAAATATTGTACCTATCTATCATACCGCATTTTTATGTAAAAAGAAAGCAGATACCGCACAATTCTTTAGAATTTCAGTATCTGCTGTTCAAACTCCTGACTCCTTTGTAAGTCCTTCGGTTTCTTGTGCAAAAAGGCTTCCACCTGTCCATCCTCCTGTAGCCACCGCGCCACCTCATCCGCCTCCAGAATAAGGGGCATTCTGTCATGGACATTCCTCACACTGTCATTGGCAGCCGTTGTCAGAATTACAAACCGGTCCTCATCCCCAAAACGTTTGTAAAAGCCCGCCATATATAGTACAGAAGTTGCACACGGGCGATGCCCTTTCGCCGGGTTACCTGCAGTAAACGTAACCTTCTCCCTACTTTGATTCCACTCATAATAGCCGGATGCCGGCACTACAATCCTACGCCTAAGCACACTGTCCCGAAACATTCGTCTTTCCAGCGCCGTCTCTGCCCTTGCATTGATGATAACCCTGCCGCCATCCATACCGGGGAAGCCCCACTTCTTGGCTGTCATAATCAGCTCACCGGGCACGCCAGGAAGCACCGACTGTTCATGCGGCACCCTTTTATGCGCTGTCTGTATCACGCCCGCCGGCTGTGTGGGATAAATATCCCCCGTCATCCTCTGCATCTTTAGCTGCTCGTCCACCTTGCGGACAGTTCTTTCAATTTCTCTTGCCGTGTCGTCATCTATATAAAATCTGCCACACATTTTCTATCCCATCTCCCTGCTTTACTCTAGATAATCCTTGCATTTTCATGCTCCACATCAATTCCGATAGTCACACCGCTTCTCCGCTCCTTATCCAAGCCTCCGCTCATGTGGGACACATTTCCCTTAAGGAAGCTTGCCCGCATCAGGGAATCCTCTCCGAAGCGTCCCCTGATGGCATCCACCGTCTTATTCAACTGCTCCAGTCTGTCATACCGCTGCATATCAAATATATTGTACTGTCTTCCGCTGTCTGATTGTACCTTGGAGGTGGCAACCCCGATTTGTCTGATGGGTGTCCGTCCATCCCACAGTTTATCGAACACCTGACATGCCGCCGCATAAAGCTCCTCCGTCACATCCGTGGGCGTCAGAAGCTGCATCTGCCTGCTTGCACGGGCAAATTCATTCGTTGTAATATGCACCGCAACCACACCGATTTTCACACTGTCTGTCCGAAGCCTTGCCCCCACCGTCTCGCACAGAGAAAGTAACAGATGTCCGGCATATTCCCTTGTGACAATATCCTGGGGTGCCGTCAGACTGTTCCCATATCCCTTATTGGCATCATGGGTAAACATATAGGGTTGTAAATCCTCGCCTCTGGCATAGCCCTGA
>SVFG01000132.1 GCA_015056975.1 Lachnospiraceae bacterium
CATCGAATGTCTAATTGTTATTTATCCAATTAACAAAATTCAAAGTTCAGTTTCTGCACCACTTAATTTGTTATCGTACATAACTATATACTCCTTTTAAATATTTCAAGGACTATGTTTCCATAGTCCTTGAATGTAGTGTCACCGTAGCGACCCTAACGCTTTTTGAACGTCCACTTATCGGCAGGACTCTCCTTTAATATAATTGTACCAAATACAATTCTTTTGTCAATGATTTTTCAAAAATTAATAATCTTTTATTTTACAGTTCTTTCTCATAACACAAGAAATCCTGCTCATACATATGACATTCACCGACCATTCGAAAACCAAATACTGCATAACATCTGATTGCTTTTTCATTATATTTGTTTACCAGGATATGAATGCCCTTAAATCCTCGCCGCTTTAATTCATCCATTCCAAACTTAAGCATAATACGTCCAAGACCTTTGTTCTGTTCATCCGGCAAGACTGCCAGCCTTGCTAACTCACCTACAGGTGTAATGCTTTTATCCCAACAAGTAAGAAGAGCGACCTCTTCATCCTCCTCAATTGAAACGGCTGCCTTTATCTTTCCGTTCATTTTCAAAACAAATAACGCATCACGTGAAAGGTCCCAATCAATTGCTTCGTTGGATGGATACCCCTCATCCCACGGACAATACTCCCTGCCTATCTGCGCCTTATAGAGAGCCAAAATCTCATTCCTATCTTCATCTGTTGCCATTACAATTTCGTATTCCATATTCATTTCCCTGACGTTCTACCAAAAACTGCCGTACTTCCTCCGTTTTTCTTGCATCAATGCTACAGTTATAAATATTTACTTTTTAAATTTATGCAATTCAAACGCTTTATCTATGGCACTCTCAATTTCCTCTTCATAACAGGTATTAATGTTGTCTATATTATCATAGTTCCAACAGATACCGATTAAAAATTCTAAAGTACCGCTGTTTCCCGTTACGGGACTGTTTATCAGTCCAATGATATCTACATCATTATCCAAATAAAAACGACAGATGTCCTGTAAAATCTCTCTCAGGATTTCTTTTTGATTGATATTTCCGGTTCTGCGGATTTCGGAGGATTCCACTTCATAGATTGGCTTAATCAAACATATCATTAATCCTTTGTCTTTCAGAATCTCCCTACAGATAGGTAATGCTTTTTTCAAGGATAAATACGATAAATCCAAAGATATCATCTCGGGTTTGGGATCAAGAACCGTCAGTTTTTCATCCGACAGATTCGTCTTTTCCATATTTACTACATGGGGATCATTTGCAAGCTTTCCTGCCAGCTGACCAAATCCAACATCAACTGCATATACCAGTTTTGCACCTTTTTGCACCCAGCAATCCGTAAAGCCCCCGGTAGATGCACCGCAGTCCAAAGCCACCTTATCCGTACAGTCTATATTAAACTGTTCTATCGCCGCAACTAATTTGAAACCACCCTTGTTGACATATTGTCTTTTATAATATCCTTTGATCGTTACTTCACTATCAACCGCAACCTTCTCATGCAGACTCCAAACGGGCTGATTATTTATCAGTACTTTTTTCATCATAACCCAGGTTTCTGCCTCTTTTGCATCTCCAAAATAGCCTTCATCCAATAGTTTTTCCAAAACCGTACATTTTTTCTTACTCGCCATTTTTCGTTCCTGCTTTCCTTATACTTTTACAATATCACTAATCACATCTCTTGTAAGAATCTCCGTATTAACCAAGTTTCCATATAAAAGATATTCTGTATTTCCGGAGTTTCCTTTTATGGGAGATTTCCGTATAGCAAAAATTTTCACATTATTCTTCTCCATACTTAACACAAATTCTTCAATTTTATCAATAACATCCTCCGCATTTACCGGTATCCCATTTTTTCCAAGCATCTCAAGTGGCAGTTCAAACTGTGGTTTAAACAGCAGTGCAACACAGCCGTCTTCTTTGAGGAATCGGATGTTAGGAACTATCACCTTCTCCAGCGAAATAAAGGAAACGTCCGACGTTATCATATCAACCTTTTCAGGAATATCTTCATCTGTCAGGAACTTTGCATTCTTTCTTTCCAAGGCAACCACTTTAGGGTTTGTTCGCAATTTATAATTCAGTATTCCATATGCAACGTCAACCGCATATACCCTGTTCGCACCATGCTTTAAAAGGCAATCTGTAAATCCGCCTTCCGAAGCGCCGATATCTATAATCACTTTTCCGGAAACATTTAACGCAAATTCAGATATGGCTTTTTCTAATTTGTATCCGGCTCTGGTTACGAAATCCTTTTGTTTCATCTTAATTCTTATCTTATCTTTTTCTTTAACAGGATAGTTTATCCAACTACATACCTCTTCATTTACCAATACTTTTCCTGCCATAATATATCCATTGGCTTCAAAGGAACTTAAGCCATAATTATCAATCAAATAGTCAAGAAGCTTCACCTAATAATTCCTCCCATAACAAACACGCAGGACGCCCCTAAGGACTTCCTGCGCATGTTAAATACTAGACAATTTCTACATCAACTCTTGTATTGTCCTTGGATGATGCTGCCTTAACAACAGTACGGATTGCCTTTGCAATTCTACCCTGCTTACCGATTACCTTACCCATATCATCTGCAGCTACGTGAAGTTCAACAGTGATGTTTTTACCTTCCACCTTCTCTGTTACTACAACTTCATCCGGATGGTCTACAAGTGCCTTTGCAACAACTTCTACCAATTCCTTCATAATCCACCTCCAAAGATTAGATTACTATTTCTCGATACCTGCAGCCTTGAAAAGCTTTCCAACTACCTCTGTAGGCTGAGCACCATTTGCCAACCACTTCTTAGCAAGCTCCTCGTTAATCTTGAAAGTGCTGGGCTCAGTACTGGGATCATAAGTACCAATCTCCTCGATAAATCTTCCATCTCTGGGTGAACGGGAATCAGCAACGATGATTCTATAAAAAGGAGCCTTCTTCTGTCCCATTCTTCTTAATCTGATTTTAACTGCCATTTCTTTTTCCTCCATATTGAAAAACTATTATTTTGTGACCTGTCGGTCTATATTGATAAGAACCCGTTTCAGGTCCGTATCTTCAACACTTAAAAGGGGAATCTTCCGCCGCCCATTCCCGGGAAGCCACCAAACATTCCGCCTCTTTTCTTGCCGCCGCCCATCTGCTTCATCATCTTCTGGCTTTGCTCAAACTGCTTGATGAAACGGTTTACCACGGCAATATCCACACCTGCACCATTTGCAATTCTGTGCTTTCTGCGGGGATTTAACAGCTTTGGATTACGTCTCTCCTCTTTGGTCATGGAAAGAACTATTGCTTCCATATGCTTAAGCTGCTTTTCATCTATCATGGATTCCAAATCACCCATCTTAGCTCCCATACCGGGAAGCATCTTAAGGATGCTGGATAAGCCACCCATATTGCGCATCTGCTTCATGCTCTCAAGGTAATCCTCAAAGTCGAATTTACCCTTCTTCATGCGGCCTGCCATCTCGCGGCCTTTTTCTTCATCTAAATCAATGCTCTCCTGCGCCTTTTCAATGAGGGAAAGAACATCTCCCATACCCAGAATTCGATTCGCCATACGGTCGGGATAAAACTGCTCCATATCGGAAAGCTTCTCACCCATACCTACGTACAGAATCGGTCTTCCTGTAACAGCCTTGATGGAAAGAGCTGCACCGCCTCTGGTATCACCGTCAAGCTTGGTAAGAACAACACCGTCAATGCCAATCTGTTCATTAAACTGGCTCGCCACATTCACTGCATCCTGACCGGTCATGGCATCCACAACCAAAAGGGTCTGATGAACGGTTACCTGACTTTTAATCTCCTGAAGCTCTGCCATCATGTCCTCATCCACATGGAGACGACCGGCAGTATCGATAATCACTACATTGTGACCATTCTTCTCTGCGTAAGAAATCGCTTCCTTAGCGATTTCTACCGGCTTGTGGTCCGTGCCCATGGAGAACACATCCACTTCCATCTTCTTACCATTTATCTGTAACTGCTCAATCGCTGCAGGTCTGTAAATATCGCAGGCAACAAGCAGGGATTTCTTACCCTTCTGCTTAAGCTTTCCGGCAATCTTGGCTGTCGCGGTGGTCTTACCTGCACCCTGAAGACCTGCCATCATAATTACGGTAATGGCTTTCCCGGGTTGCATGGCAATCTCAGTGGTCTCACTGCCCATCAGAGCTATCATCTCTTCATTAACAATCTTGATAACCATCTGACCGGGATTCAGTCCGTTCATAACGTCCTGACCGATTGCACGCTCTTCTACAGACTTGACAAACTGCTTAACCACCTTGAAGTTAACATCAGCCTCCAAGAGAGCCATCTTAACTTCCTTCAGTGCTGCCTTGACATCTGCTTCTGTCAAACGCCCTTTACCGCGAAGGTTTTTAAATATATTCTGTAGTTTATCAGTTAAACTCTCAAATGCCATCGGCTTCTCCTTACAGTTCCATCTTTAGTTCCCGCGAAAGAGAACGTATCTGCTCCATCCGCCTAAGAACTGCGTCATTATCAAACGCCTCATCAGATGAAAGCTTCGTCAATGCTTCGATTTCGCCTACCTTCTGCTTTGCCTTCTGGAATCGCTCCACCAGATGAAGCTTGCTCTCGTAGTCCTGCAAAATCTTGTCACAGCGCTTTATCAAATCATGTACACCCTGACGGGAAATTCCTCTCTCCTGAGCGATTTCGCCAAGTGACATATCGTTATATACTGCATCTTCATAAATGCTTTGCTGATGAGGAGTAAGTAATTCACCATAAAAATCATACAGCAAAGTCTGTTCAAAAATCTTTTCCATAATCAAACACCTTGGTTATCATACTATAACATTCATGTGGTGTCAAGTATTTTTTGTTGACAGAAAGTTTGTTCGGATTTCTTTGTCTCTTTTCGTCTTGTTTTATATAGTGATAAAATGGGAATCTCTTAAAATTCCTACATTTTATCACCTTTCATCTTTTCTTATGTATTTATCAAAGATTGTCACAAAAATTGTCACAAGGATTTCATGAAATACGAATAGTTTTGATTACC
>SVFG01000014.1 GCA_015056975.1 Lachnospiraceae bacterium
GCATCAAAGATATCATTCCATTCTTCAAGCTCATACAACCAGTCTGCATCTGCTGCTACCATGTTCTTGTAAAGCAGCGCCTTGTCAAAGCCAAGCTGTACCTCTGTATCCTCTTCCATCTCTTCAATGGGATTGGGGGTAACAAGACTGTCATTGATACCATCAAGGAAACCTGTCATAGTCATAACGGTAACGCCGTACTTCTCAGCAAGCTCCTTTACAGTGCCTTTTACCACTTCATCAGGGTTCTTAAGAAGCTTCGCATAAATCTGCTTCTCATCCTCAAAATATGCGCCCCAGAGTTTCTGAAGCTTGTCCTGTCCCATCTGCTCATTATATGCTACGGATCTCCATTTTTCTAACAGTGCCATAATCATACCATCCTTAACAAGATATTTTTCATTATAGATGTTAGTATATAACAGTTTTGTTTATTAGACAACAGAAAAATGCAAAAAAATGTTTTATTTGCCAAAGAGAATTTTTAATGTTACCATAGAAGATATCATTGTATATCTCTACCGTAATTACACTATCAAAGGAGAATTTGACATGCAGAATAAAGATAAGAAAAAAGTAACCTCCAAGCAGGTAGTAGCCATGGCGGGAGTTATCCTTTTAGTCCTGCTGTATGTGGTTACCTTAATCGTTTCCATCATTGACAAGTCCGCTTCCGGACAGTGGTTTATGATTTGCCTGATGGCTACGGTTGCCATCCCCATCCTCATTTGGATTTACACATGGATGTACGGAAAGCTTACCGGGAAGAAGACAATTGCAGATGTGAATGCAAACTTCGGACCGGATGATGTCATTGAAGAAGAAATAAACTAATCCGCACCACCGGCTTAGCCGGTGGTTTGCTCTGACCCTATAAGGGTCCGTTACCGGCACTGGAGTCTAAAGACTCATCGAAAGGTTCGCCAGCCGCAACATGTTTTCCTCGCTGAACCCTTAAGAGCTCTTTCTATTTTACTCTTTTACAATCCAACTGCCAGTTTTCTTTGAACCTACTCGTTCCAATCGTCCCATTTCTATTAACTCTTTGACTACTCTCTGAATGGTACTTCTTGATAACGATGTTCGTTCAATAATTTCTTTTTGGGTGATTGTTGAATTATTACGCAGAATATCAAGCAACAATTTTTGATTACTATTTAATGCTTCATTTATTGCCTCATTTAAAGCTTCATTGCTTGATGCTTTAAAATTCAGATTTGGAAGCTTTACCGTAAATTCCACTCGATTAGAACGGAAAGTCGGTTCCAAACCAGGCTGATAATTTGCAGCATTTTCATATGCAGTACGGATCTTGCTCAATCCACTGCCTTGACGCTCCATATATCCAAGTCGGGCAAAAATATCTGCAAGGATCGGATTTCTCCTGGTTGAAGGGATATTATCAATGTCACGTTCCTGAATCTGTGTCCCGTCAGGCATTCCACCCGGAGAATAGATTACAAGGCGGTCATCAAACATATCCACATGAACTTCACTGCCGTTAATCAGATAATCCCTGTGGATCAATGCATTTACTAAAGCTTCAAAAACACTTCGTTCGCAATAATCCGGCATTTCAATTCTGGAATCCGGTGTTTTCTTCCAAAGAGTTTTCATATTACGCTTTACAAAGCTCATCCCCTCATTCAGAAGAATAATAAGACTGCCACTATACTCGGCACTGTCTAAAGCGTCGACTTGTCCTCCGCTTTTATCCAACCCATTCCATCTTGTACAGAAAAGACGAGAGTAGCGAATAGGTGCATCATCTGCAAGCAAAGCACCTGCATTGGTAAGGTGTCCCTGTACATCTTTAATGCCAAAAGACCCAAAGCTTTTCTCTGTCATACTGTTTCCTGTCCAAGATTTATAGCGCTCTCGTAATTTACTGAAAGAAAAATCCTCATAGTTGTACGGAGACATCAATGAATCATAAGAAGAGTTTCTACCACGCATAACCAAACGCTTCAGTTCAGTCGCATCAGCCACAACGCTTTCATTGCCAATACGAATGTAAGCCTCTATTACACCATCACCAGTGTAATAATAAGGCGTTTCTGTTCCTGCCGGAACATGAAGTAGCAAAAGCTCTTTTCCATCTTCTGTTTTATGAAGCTTCATTACAACTTCCGGAAATGGCGAAATTCTCTCTTTGATTTTCTGGCTGATAAATTCTGAATCAGATTTAATATCTTCCAATCCAACAATATCTTCATTATCTGTAATACCAAAGATTAAAATTCCACCTGCTGTATTCGCAAAAGCACTGACACTTTTAAGCCAACTTTTCATTTTTTTATGTTCAACTGCCTGCTTTTTATCGTATTCTGTTGCTTCTCCAAGAAGCTCTTTTATCTTCATGTACCGACCTCCCTTCGTATCAAATTGGACATTTCCGCACCAATAATATTGTACCATACAAAGTCCAATTTTAATAGTAGGTAAATCAGAACTTTGATCACCGTTTCCCCTGCCTGTACTTTCAGACTGTTTATGTGTGCCGTTACGACGCATTCAACAGGTTAAATCCCACACAAAAAAACTGCCGTACCCCAAAGGTACGGCAGTTTGCTTATTCATTTTATATATGATTTGCCACTTCGAAGGCATCCCAGATTGCATACATGATGTTTGCCACCTTCTTGGCATCTCCCAGAAGGTAAATCTCAGGGATATCAAACTGAAGCTCCTGATAGAGGCTGTCTTCTTCCTTGTATCCTACGGAAAGGATAACGCTGTCACAGGTAAGTTCCTTTGTCTCTCCGGAAACGGTATAGCTAAGCTTACCTGCGTTATAGGAATCCACCTTAGCAGCGGTGATAATCTCTACACCATTGTAAGGCAGGAGTGCCTGTAACATATCCTTGTTGGAGTGGCACAGAGGTCCGTTCTGCTGCATAATGGCATCCAGCGCCTCAATCACGGTAACCTTCTTGCCCTGCTTTGCAAGCCACAGTGCAGTCTCGCAACCCACCAGGCCACCACCGATAACTACAGTGGTATCTCCGCAGTCCTTCTCACCCATGAGAACATCTGCTGCAGTATATACATGGGCATCATCTCCAAGGGAGAATACCTTGGGTGTAGAACCTGTTGCAACGATAACCGCATCATATCCGCCAGCCAGTACTTCTTCCTTCGTCACAAGATGATTTAAGGTTACGGGAACCTGAAGACGGTTAAGTTCATTGGTAAACCAGTTTGCAAGAGCGATATCGTCCTCCTTGAAATCAGGAGCACCGCCGGGCAACAGATTACCGCCAAGTCTGTCATTCTTCTCAAACACTTCAGGCTTATGTCCACGGGTCGCCAATACTCTTGCCGCCTCGCAGCCTGCCACACCGCCACCGATAACCATAATCTTCTTGGGCTTAACGATAGGATTATACGCGGTAACGCGCTCTCTTGCAGCCTGAGGATTTACGGCACAGTTAAGCATGGAGTACTCTGAAATTCTTCCCATACAACCTTCATGACAGGATATACAGGGGCGAATCTCACTGATACGTCCGCTTCTAAGCTTATTCACATAATCAGGGTCAGCAAGCAAAGGTCTTGCCAGCTCTACCACGTCACATACATTATTCTCAATGGCTTCCAGTGCCATATCGGGATTATCCATACGACCTGCACAGAATACCGGAATCTTCACTACCTTCTTAACAAGTTCACAGTACTCGCGATATAATCCCTTCTCCTGATACATCGGGGGATGACTCCACCACCACGCATCATAGGTTCCAACGTCGGTATCCAGGGCATCATATCCGTAAGACTCCAAAAGCTTTGCAGCCTCCAAGCCTTCCTCGATATCTCTTCCCATCTCCTCGAATTCTTCTCCGGGAAGTGCACCTACTCTCCAGTCCTTAATCATACTCTTTAAGCTGAATCGCAGGGTTACAGGGAAGTCCTGTCCGCATCTTTCCTTAATCTCTTCTACGATTTCTCTTGCAAACCTAAGTCTGTTCTCCAAAGAACCGCCGTATTCATCCGTTCTTAAGTTAAACATGGAAATTGCAAACTGATCAATCAGATATCCTTCATGCACCGCATGAATCTGTACACCGTCAAAGCCACCGCGCTTCGCATTGTAAGCACCGTCACCAAAGGACTTTACGATACTGCGAATCTGCTCTACCGTAAGGGGAGTACAGGTTTTATCCAGCCATCTGTGAGGAATTGCGGAAGGTGCTACCGGCGGGAACTCTCCTAAGTTGGTAGGGATGGTTACTCTTCCGAAACCACCGGACATCTGTAAAAAGATTTTTGCACCGTAAGCGTGTACACGCTCTGTCATCTCCTTACTGGTTCTTACAAAGTGTACCGGATTGTAGGTAGAATTGGGACAGTTAGGCATGCTCTGTGTCTCTACTTCACAGTCGGAGAAGGTAACTCCGGTAATAATCAAGCCGGTACCTCCCTTTGCACGCTCTGTGTAATAATCAATACCTCTCTGATTCCAACCGCCCTCTGCATCAGAAAGTCCCAATGGTCCCATGGGGCCCATGGAGAAACGGTTTTTGATGGTAATACTGCCCACCTTAACCGGCGTAAATAATTTTGCGTACTTCATCTGCCATACTCCTTTGTCAATATATTTTGTTATTAAAGCTTCTGTATGTAATCTTCCAGAACATTAATATTTGCATGTAGGTTCTCGACTGTCGCAGCAATATTCTCCATGGAACTTGCCTGACTGCCAAAAGAGCCTGCTGCCTGCTGTGCTTTCTCGCTAATACGGTCAAGCTGCTCCTTTACACCCTCAAGCATACGGCTGATTTCTTTAGCCGCATCTGTAGTGTTATTGGACATTTTTTCAATCTCTTTTGCCACCACGGAAAATCCTTTTCCGGCTTCTCCGGCACGTGCTGCCTCAATTACAGCATTCAATCCCAATATCTTGGTAGAATTACTGATTTTGTTGATGAAGCCCAGAATACTGTTCATCTTCTCGGTTTCTTCCGCAAGTCCGCCTATCAATTCTGTAATTTCATAAATAAATTGAGAAGATTCCTGTGCCTCCGTAGAAACCGTAATTGTTGTATCAGATACCTGTTGAACCTCATCTACCAATTCCGTCATGGAACTCTTGGCCTTCTTAATCTTCTCGATACTCTTTGCAATTAACAGACAGCCCTCTATCGTTCCATCTTCCCCCCGTAGAGGAATCGCGTAAGATTTAAAGGGAATACCATAAACCGTAGGCGGAACTTCTCTGACAATTCTCTCACCGTTATTGACTACCATACTACAGGTACTGTCTGCCGGGAAAGGATTTTCCAAATCTGCCTTTACCGGAATTTCCGGACAGGGCTGATTGTATACAAACCTAACTCTGTCTGAGATGGCAACTGAAACCGGCTCGTCGTAAAACATCGGAATATATGGAGCTATCGCAATTAATTGCTGTATGATTTTTGCATGATTTTGGGTATCCATCATATGCCCTCCTTAATTGTCGAATACATAGGAATATCATACCACTTATTTAGCACTTATAGCAAGTCTTTTGTGTTACTTTTCACACATTTTTGTCATGTTTTATGTTTTTTTCATACAAATTCCACAAAAACCAGTCTGGAATCCTTATTCCTTCTCACTCTTTGTTAACACCATGAAAACATTGGCGTCTTTCTTCTGTTGTCTGCGTAACCAGTACCCGGCAATCAATGAGGACAACATGGTGGTAAGAATGAGCACCGTGAAAAACTCCAAGCTTATAATACCGTTTGCATATGCCACGGTAGCCAGCACAATTCCCGGACCACCTCTCGCATTCATGGTCACGGCAAAATTAATCTTTGATACAGTGGTTAAGTTGGTAAATACAAGCATCATAAGGGTTCCTGCCGCCTCTAAACCGAAAGCAATCACAAAGAACAGCGCAAATTTTGCAAAAGAAAAATCGTTGATGACATTCAACTGTATTCCAACCAACGCAAAATAAATCGGGATAAAAAAGGAGAATGCAAAATTACCCATTGCATCCATTTTGGCTTTGGTTTCCTCATTGTACCCCACCACAGCCTTTAACACATATCCTACCAAAAACGCAGAATACATAATATTGATTCCCAGATGCGAAAGCACCGCGCATACGAACAATAAAACAGCAAAACTGATGCTGTAAAAATGAACGGCCTTCATCTGATGTTTCCACGTGCGTGTATGATCCGAAATAAGCTTTACAATTACAAACAGTCCCAATGTAATCACAACAACCACAAGCATATCCACCAATTTCACCACACCGGTGGTTGCTATTCTGGTTGCCGCATTTAAAAGAATCCACAGGCATAAGTCCTGCAACGTTGCAACTGTCAGTATGGTATTGGAAAAAGTTGTATTCATAATACCCATATCAAAGAAAATCTTGGAAATAACCGGGATGGATGTAATCGCCACTCCAATGGTAAACACAATCCCAAATGCCACTTCATTCCCCAGCACTCCAATATAGCCTTCGCTGAACAAAGAAATGAAAGGAAGTGCTCCCAACATGGGTAAAACAGTTGCCCCGATTAATACGCAGGTAATGATTTTACCATTCTTCTTATCCACTTCGATATTAGTGTTATAGCCGGACAAAAACATCAGAAAAATCAGTCCCAACTGATAAAAGATATTCAATACTTTCCCTTCTTCAGGATATGCCGCAAATACAGAATCCACCATTTCAGGAAAGCATAAATACAAGCAACTGCCTCCCCAAAGCATTCCTCCTAAAATCTCGCCCACAACTCTGGGTGCCTTGATTTTTTCAAACAAGGTTCCCATGCCATAAGCGCTGATAAGCAATAATGCCAAAGCAATCAATGTACTGATAATCTCTTTCTCCCCAAGTGTTTGCAAATGCATCTTTTTCCTCCGTATTTACCTTCTACAGATTATTCCAAATACTGTTCCCTTTTGTACACAAGAAATACCACAGTCCTCCGTTCACTGCCCAGATAATAATCAAACCAAAAATAAGAAACCACACAGTTCCCACGAAACTGCCAAGCAAAATATAAAGTATTGCAAAGCCAATCAACACTCCCCAACTTCCAAACATGGAAATCACTACGCTCGCCCCTTGTTTTACCGGTATCGATTCATTGGTCCATGTCAGGTTGGGAGACAACAGATTCAGCGCCAAACCGCTAAGTCCACACAGTAAAACAAATCCTACTATGAAAAATGCTTCCAATAAACTCAGTACAATTCCCTGTTGTAAAAATAAGCACGCAACCGCAAAACATATCATAGCCGGCACCGCATTCACCACCAGATGAAGCTTCAATTTCGCCTTAAATACATCACTACTTCGAACCGGAAGGGACTGTAATACCCAAATATTTTTACCTTCCAGTGAAATAGAAGGTGCCGAAACACAATCCATGGAAGTAAGCAGACATATAGCCAAACATACAATAAGGGAAAGCATGCCTTCCATCCCCGGAAGCATCTGACCCAGCGTCTCCTTTAACCAATTCCATTTTACCAATAACGCAACTAAAGCAACCGCCAGAAATACTACACCGAGACCACCATTAAGCAGGTATACGGGGCATCCAAAAAAACGTTTCACTTCTTTCCTAAACAATGCTCCCGAAACAGTTCCCTGCTTCATATCTCTTCTTATATATGCTTTTTTGACTGCTCCGCGCTTCTTGGTTAACAAGCTCACAAAGCTTTTCGACAGTACTAAATACATAATAGCGAAACATCCAATCACTATTCCCGCAACCGCTATCAGTGCTACAAAATCTCCTGTTGAAGCCATTCCCAAAAGATACACCGGATATAGAACACCCTTTACAGTATCTGCCACTGCCTGGGCATTTTTAAGAAGCAAGTTCAGAAGATTACCCACTTGTGAATACCCATAAAAATACAATCCCAAAAAAGCAAGGGTAAGTACCACTGTTATCAGGCTTTTATTCCTGATTCTCGTTGCAAAAAATGCTATCACAAGCCCTAAAATACAGGATAGGGAAAGAGCAAGAAACGGCAACAAAAGTGCTATCATAACAAAGACAGCCGCCCAGACAATCGTAGCCTCTCCGTCCATAATGTAGACTATCCCCGCAGGTGCAAGAACCAGCAGTTCAAAGAGAAGACAGGTAATATACAACCACAAAATCCTCACAAACAATAGCTTTGCGGGGGGAATAGGCATAGAGAGCAAAAGCTCGTTATCCTTTGCTTCATACAAACCGGAGTACGCCATGAATGCACTGCCGATAATACCCAGTAATGTAGCAAGCAAGCCCATCAATGCAAAATACAACCACTTAAGTCCTGACATCAATAGTGGTTCACACAAAGTCTGTGCCACCAGAAAGAACATGGCACCGATTACTACCACTGCATACAAAAGCAGAAAAACATAAGCAACAATCACCCCTACGGAACGATTTTTCCCTTCTTTACCGCTCTGATATACAAAGGCAGTGGTCTCCAAAAATTGTTTTTTCAGTAACGCTTTAAGCATGCTTCTCCTCCAGTTCCAGGAATACTTCCTCAAGTGAATCGTCTCCCTTTACTTCCTCCATGGTACCAAAGCGCCTAAGCTTTCCACCTTTAATGATTGCTACCTTGTCACAAAGCTTTTCCGCCACCTCCAAAACATGTGTGGAGAAAAAGATTGCTCCTCCTCTGTCACAGATATCACGCATAATCCCCTTCAACAGATGGGATGCCTTGGGGTCCAGTCCCACGAAGGGCTCATCCATAATAATCAGCTTGGGCTCGTGAATCAATGCAGAAATGATAGCAAGCTTCTGCTTCATACCGTGGGAATATGCGCTGACAGGCTGTGCCAGATCAGCTGTCAGTTCGAAAAGGTCCGCATATTTGTGGATGCGCTCCTCACGCTCTTTTTTACCCACACCGAAAATATCTGCCACAAAATTCAAATATTTGATTCCGGTCATAAAATCATACAAATCCGGATTGTCGGGAATGTATGCCAGATTTTGCTTGCAGGCTATGGGATTCTCTTTCACGGAAATGCCATCCACATAAATCTCTCCCTGTTCAAACTGCAAAATGCCGCAGCACGCCTTTAATGTAGTGGTCTTTCCGGCTCCGTTGTGACCTATGAACCCACAAATCTCGCCGGGGCGAATCTGCAGGCTTAAATCATCCACCGCCTTCTTTTGTCCGTAAACCTTTGTCAAATGCTCAATCCTTAACATACTTCCCTCATCCTTCTTTCTCTTATTTATCCTTTTTACTTACAGCACTGCATATCGCTGCAATTGCCCCATAAATCACACCTGCTACAGGCCACACTATCCAGCTGTGTCCCCAGTCCTCGGTAATGAAGCTGTAACCGATAAATCCTGCCGATACAAGCAGCCAATACACGGTGGTAACTACGCTTGTAATGCTCGCACCACGCTTTTTCTTCTCAACACTGTAATCGCCCTCCTGCAAAAGCTTCTCCATACTGGCCTGATTGATTCCCGCTATGATAAAGAAAACGGTGCCAATACCCACAAGTAAAAGCAATAACCCAATCATACATGCCATAAAGAAGTCTTCCTGCGAAATGATAATACCACCAAACAAGGGAATCACCGCACAGATACACAATACTGTACCGATAATATTGTATTTTGTATAAGTATCTTTGTATCTCTTCTTGCGCTCCTTCACCATTCCGATGACACCGTATTCCGTATCGATAACTTCCTTTTCCAAAAACTCATACTCACCGGTCTTCATACCGCAAGCAATAAAGATTCCTGTAGCAATTGCAACCAATATAAACAGAATACAGAGACCAATTCCCGCTGCGGCATCCTCGCTTAAAGAAATCTTACCGAACTCACATGCCACACTTAACAAAATAAGAGAAATCGGTGAAATAATACACAAAAAAGTAGCCAATGCTATGGGCTTTGCTGTTTTCTCCTTAATAGTAAGAAATTCGTTTGCCTGCTCCATGGATACCCTGCGCACAGTGCTTTCGGTATCCGGCTCCTTGGAATACTCTTCTACCTCCAAATCATCCTTTATGAGATAATCTGTGGTCACACCAAATATCTGACTCATCTGTAAAATCTTTTCCAAATCCGGTACGGACTGCGCACCCTCCCACTTTGAAACGGACTGTCTGGTTACGTTCAATTTCTCAGCCAGCTCCTCCTGGGACCAGCCATTCTTCTTTCTCAGTGTCATAATCTTGTCTGCTAAAATCATTTTCTATTACCTCTCTTCTATCTTCTATTGTATTTTATCCTTGCACATCTCGCAAGGACTTTCGACGTTATTTACCATACTTTATTTGCCGGTTGCACACCATAAAGCAGCCCTGTCAATTTGTCAACTGATGGTTGCAACTACCCGTTGCGGGCAGTTTTTGTACAATGTCAGGTTATATACTATTGTGAGAGATGAGTCGGCGAATGATATAGGGTTTTTGGAGATGTAGAGTTACGGATGGATATTTTCTAAGCATTACGCAATTCGCATGACTATTTCCGGGTCGACGCGCACGACGCATCCATGCGCGGGCGCGTCTAAATCGCTCATCCGTGAGCGATTTTCCCTGTGGTACTAAAACGTAATGCTTGAAAATATTGCCATCCTACACAATACACTCAAAAACCCTATATCACTCTCCTCCCTTCTCTCACATCACCACGGCACCAGCTTTCATACAAAAACTGCCGCATCCGGTATCCTCCGGCCTGCGGCAGTTACAAATTTCTTTATTCTCTTCCGTCCCAGCAATAGGTGCAAAGCTTGTCACGACCTATACCAACAGACTCAATCATATCATCCAATCTCTGGAAGCCCAAGCTGGTAAAATTCAATTTCTTGCAGATTCTCTCCACCATATCTGCATACTCGGGTGTATCAGGATCCACATAATTCCTCAAATCGATTTCTTTGCCCTCCTGCTCTATTTCCTTGAGAACCCTTCTGGAAATCAAATCCATCTCAGAGGAAGAACGGGAGAAATTCAAATACTTACACGCAAAAACCGGAGGCGGGCATGCCAGACGGATATGCACCTCTTTTGCACCGCTCTGGTACAAAAATTCTGTTGTCTCACCAAGCTGTGTACCTCTCACCATGGAATCGTCTATCAAAAGCAGGCTCTTGTCCTGAATCAAATCATGCACGGGAATCAGTTTCATCTTCGCTATCAGATTACGCTGAGTCTGAATGGTGGGCATAAAGGAACGTGGCCAGGTAGGAGTATATTTGATAAAAGGTCTGGAAAACGGAATACCGGAATAATTGGCGTAACCGATTGCATGGGCAATTCCGGAATCCGGTACACCGGCTACTATATCCGGTTTTACATTATCTCTCTTTGCAAGCAACGCTCCGCAATTATTTCTCATCTGTTCCACACTTACTCCCTCATAGGAAGAAGATGGATATCCATAATATACCCATAAAAAGGTACACATTTTCATATCCTTACCGGGTTTTACCAAGGTGCGCACTCCCTCCGGCTCCACCACTACGATTTCTCCGGGGCCAAGCTCCTTTACGGGCGTATAGCCCAGATTCAGATACGCAAAGCCTTCAAAAGCAATACAGTGTGCTCCCTCTTTGCGGCCGATTGCCACCGGAGTTCTACCCAACCTATCGCGGGCTGCATAAATACCCTTTGGTGTCATAATCAGCATAGTCATGGAACCTTCGATAATCTCCTGCGCATACTGAATACCCTCAATCAGATTTTCCTTCTGATTGACTATGGCAGCCACAAGCTCTGTTGCATTGATGTCACCGCCGCTCATCTCCAAAAAATGAGCATGTCCCTTGGAAAAAAGTTCCGCTAAAATAGACTCCGTGTTATTTATTTTACCAACCGTACAGATGGCATAGGTTCCATGATGGGAACGTACCAGCAACGGCTGGGGTTCATAGTCGGAAATACAGCCGATACCATAATTTCCGCTCATCTCATTTATATCCTTATCAAACTTTGTACGGAAAGGGGCATTCTCAATATTGTGAATTGCTCTCTCGTACCCTCTTTCCTTACTGTAAACAGCCATTCCTGCACGTCTTGTTCCTAAATGGGAATGATAATCTGTTCCAAAAAACAAATCAAAAACGCAATCCTCTTTTGATGCCACTCCAAAAAATCCACCCATGTGTTTTCTCCTCACTTTAGCACTATTATTCGTACTACATTCTTGTCCCAACTTACTCATTATATCTTACGAAAGACAAGAAATCAATCATCACTAATTACAAATTTGTCTGCATAAAAGCAATTAAAATCGGCACAATATAATCACTTACATTGTGCCGGTAAAAGCATTATGAATTTAATTTACCGATAAATTCCTTTACTCGGGGATTCTCGGTGGCAAAAAGCTGCTCAGGTGTACCTTCCTCAACAACCACACCCTGTTCCATAAATATGATGCGGTCAGAAACCTCACGGGCAAACTGCATCTCGTGAGTAACAATAATCATCGTCATATGTTCTTTTGCAAGCTCTCTGATAACCTTAAGTACTTCACCGGTAAGCTCCGGATCAAGCGCGGAAGTAGGCTCATCAAAAAACAGAATCTTCGGTTGCAGTGCAAGCGCCCTTGCAATGGATACTCTCTGCTGTTGACCACCGGAAAGCTGATACGGGTAGGCATCTGCCTTGTCCTGAAGCCCCAGCTGCGCTAAGAGCTTCTGCGCTCTTTCAATTGCTTCTTCTTTACTTACCTTTGCCACATGAATAGGTGCATCAATGATATTCTTTAACACGGTATAGTGTGGAAACAAATGAAAGCTCTGGAATACCAGACCATAGTACTTCTTAATCTCTTTCAGTTTCTCCTTGGAAGCATAGATACTCCTGTAATTTCCTTTTTTGTCTGTACCGTCCCATGCCGCCTTTTCGCCCAGATAAATGAGCTCACCACCATCCATTTTTTCAAGCATTGTGGCGCAGCGAAGCAAGGTAGACTTACCGGAACCGGAGGGACCGATAATGGATACCACCTCTCCCTCTGACACCTTTAAGGAAATGTCTGTAAGAACACCTTCGCCATCAAATTCTTTTTTTACATGATTCATTTCTAACAGAATATTTTGCCCTGACATCTTACGTCTCCTTAGCTTATCTAACGATAATAGGAAAGCCGCTTTTCAACGCGCTCCATAACCATAGCCACTAATAAATTAAACGCATAATAGAATAGTCCTGCCGCCAAAAGCGGTGCCATACTGGCTTTTGCGGAGCCAATCTGTTCTGCAACCGTAAACATTTCCGCAATGGATATGGTAAACGCCAGCGAAGTATCCTTAACAAGCGTAATCGTTTCGTTGGTAACAGGCGGTAAAACCCTCTTAATCACCTGAGGCAAAATGATTTTGAAAAAGGTCTGTGACTTACTGTAGCCCAAAATCTCTGCCGCTTCATATTGTCCTTTGGGCATGGATTCAATTCCCGCACGGTAAATCTCTGCAAAGTATGCCGCATAGTTAATTACAAAGGCAATAATAACTGCCGGAAATCTGTATCCCGAACCCATTCTGATGCCAAAAGCATAAAAAGGACCGAAGTACACCACTATTATCTGTAACATCAACGGTGTCCCTCGCATTACGGAAATATATAATTTAGATATTGTACGGATTATTCCGATTCGTGACATTCTTCCGAATGCCACAATCATGCCGAGGGGCATGGCAAACATCAGTGTCAATGCAAAAATCTCCACCGTCACGAGAAAGCCGCCCGCCAACTGTCTGAACATTGATAACAGTTCCATTTCTTCGAGTCCTCTTATGTGATTATTTTAGATAATATTATTTTCCGATGCAGATACTGTCAGTAAGTCCCCAGTTTTCTGCAATTTTTGCAAAAGTACCGTCTGCTGCCATCTCATCAAGGGTCTTTTGAACCTTATCACGCAGCTCTTCATTTCCAAGAAGGAAGCCTACACCGTACTGCTCAGTCGCGAGAGCCTCAGAGAGCATTACAAATGCACCCGCTTCACGCTGTTCAATCTGATAGGAAGCCACACCGATATCAATGGCAACTGCATCAACTGCGCCCTGCTCCAAATCCATGAAAGCAGTATTGTAATCCGCATACTCAATCAATTCCTTAAAGGAATCTCTAAGTGCAATATTTTCAGCATTCTCTTCATCATTCAGTGCAGAAAGTGCGGAAGAATCCTTCTGTACCGCTACCTTCTTACCTGCCAGATCTGCCTTTGCGCTGACACCTGAATTAGCAGGAACCACAAACACCTGACTGTTATCCACATAGGGAGTTGTCCATGTATACAGGTCTTCTCTTCCGTTGATGGTAAAACCGTTCCAGATACAGTCGATTGCACCGCTCTTAAGCTCGTTATCCTTGGAATTCCACTCGATGGGCTGCTTTACAAGCTCCCAGCCGTTTCTCTCACACACTTCTTTTGCAAGGTCAAGGTCAAATCCCACGTAATCACCGTTATCTGCGCGGTAACCGTAAGGCGGGAAGTTTGCATCAAAACCTACCGTAAAGGTATTTCCCTTACTGCCGCATCCGGTCAGCATACCGAACGCCAAAACCAAAGTACCAATCAAAGCCACAATTTTCTTCATAATATTCTCCATTCCGACATCTCTTACAGATATCTTTTGTCCTGTATCACACTTTACTATAGTAGTCTGGTAACACTGTGTCATATTATCATGCGCCGAAAAAAAAGTCAACTTCAAAGCCCAAATCACTCATATTTATTTACCATTTCAAGAATTTCAGCTGCATAATCCGGATACTGTTCCACAACATCCATAATCTCTTTGTGCGCCACGTCCGCAACCTCTTTATTGTAATCAAGCTGCTTCCTGAGTGCCTGCCTGCGCAGAATCAGACCATGACGGATTTCTACCATCTCCCGCTTATCCAACAAGGCTGCCGTCTGGTGTATCCATCTCGACGGGTCACTGATACGATACTTTGCAAGCTGGGAAACCAGCTGTTTCTGATAATACTCTGTCTTTGCCTCTGCTTCAGCGTACTGTTTGCGCTCCTCTTTTTCCTGCTGATAATTCTCCCAACGTTTTTTTAGCTTGTTCGCACTGTCAGTATCGTACTTTATATAGAGATACTCCAAAAGATTGGTGTTATTGACATATCTGATTTTGACCTTGTTCTGAAGCTGAATGAGCCTGTTAATGGCTGCCCCTACTCTCTTTAATTCTCTTTGCGCATCTGTATACTTAAAACTCAAAAATGCCGTAGCTACGGCACCTGCCACAACAGCCAATATATATCCGATATAGGTATTCATCTGAAAACCAAACTGTAAAACCATCAGCATTAGCATACAGACTCCCAATGCTGTCAGGAAAATAACGGCCATTCCCCGCAAATTTCCCAGCATGGTTTCCAGCTCATGCTTTCTGTAATCAAAGGCATGACGCTCCCCTTCAAGTTTTCCTAAATCTTGTCTGACAAGCACTGCATAGTCTTCACATTCCTTTAATTTCCGGATACCTTCCTCCACCTCATTTTCCTGCTTTCGCATCTGATAATACTCAGAATCCGGCATTCTGTCCTTTTTACCGAAATACCGCTGTCTCTCACTCTCCAACGAAGTAAGTATGCGGGCAATACGCTCTACTTCCTCCTTCTCTACAGACGGCAATGCCTCCAGCTCCTCAATATCGCAGAGGTATGTTGTAACAAGAGAATACTCACCTGTCAGAAGATTTATTTCTTTTGAAGCATCTGCAATCTGTTCCAGACAATTAGTTATGTATCGGCTTCTTTGCTCCTCTTCATGAAAATCCACATCATCCCTTGCATAGACAATCTGTTCCCAATCATCCGACACTTCCTGAATATCCTGTTTTCTGCCAAATAATTTTTTCCAAAATCCCATGCAGCCACTCCTACTCATTTACACTGTTTCTGTAGCTTTCTTCCAACGCCTGCAGCAGGCTTTCATTATCATCGTAATATTGTTGCTTCCGGTTACTCTCCCGAAGCTCCCTGCGCCTCTTCACGACCTGATATTCCGGCTGACTCTCGAAATCAATTCTTAGTTGCTCCAGATTCCTCTCTAAAGCCAAGGTCGCCTCATATGCCTCCGGTAGTCCTGCTGCAAAAGCAATATACTCTTCTTCACTAAGCTCCATTCTCTTAGCACCAAGATATGCCAGAAAATACTTGTCTTCCGGATGTATTTCATACGCTTCCAGAAAACATTCCGCAGCCTGTAAAAATAGCATCAGCCTGGAAAGTGCTACGCCCTTATTATGTAAAATATCTGCTTTCACTTTTCCGGCCGGTAATTCCCTTCCTTCCGCTTCCCACTGCTTCCATTGCTCCAAAAGCACACCGTAGCCGCGAAGTGCCGCCACATACTTTTTCTTTTGTACCAGATAATCAATCTGACTCTTTCGCTTCTCAATATTGGTAAGCCTTATTCCCTTTTTTAGGACCTCTTCCACTTCACGAATCACTTCAGGAGCATAAAAGCCGACGTACTCCTGTATCATGGTTACAAAAAGACTCAAAGACCCCCTTTTGTGTACCAACGGATACAGTTCCCGTGCCAGTTCCCGCAAGCCGCATTCGTCCGCAATCCAGTCTACCAGCACGTCACTCATGAGTGTTACGTCCAGCAGATAGGCATTTTCCTTCATGGCAAAGCACAGCTCTTCCACGCAATATACTGCCTGTCCGATACCGGTTATCTCATATGGAGTTGTCGCATAATTGCCTACACATACACTGACTCGCATAATGTCTTCTGCTCTACCTTTCGTACAACGCTATCTCTTCCTGCCACACATGGTGCGTAGCTTCCTTTAATTCGCCAAACCCTAGGTCCTCTATTTCCACAACCAACCGGCTCTCTTCACTCAAATACAGATGCATACTTAAGAGGCTCACATCACCCTTCAATTCCTCCAATGTGATGGTTGCAGTCTTGCTTCCGCCACCGATTAAAGAAGTCAATATCAATTCAACGCTCTTTCCATCCTGCAGATAAAACTCCAATGTTTTCTCTGCCTCGAACCAGTTGATTCCCGCATCCAAAAGTGCCATGTAGGATTCTTCTCCACGTCGCAAAATCTTCATTCCCACATTCGTCTTGAGCTTATCATTGCCCAAAAATACATGTGCTTTACCTTCTTCACTGGCATGCAATCTCTCCAGCATTCCATAGCAGGCACCCTTACTGTATAAATTGTTACCCTGAAATACTCTGCGCCCTTTACACAAAAAGCGCAAGGACTGCTTCATCCACTCGTCACTGAAATGCTCGCCTATCAGATACACGGAGGAAACCACATTGTTTCTGCATGCCTGCTCCGCCACATGCAAAAACTCTTCATCCAGTCTCGCCTGCTTTCCGGACCGCAATTCCTCTCCTTCCGGCATCGGCTCATAGGATGTAAAAGCCACCTCTCTGCTGTCTATATATGCCACGATAGGCGTTGTACGCTTGTTGCATTCCATCTGATAAATATTGATATAATTCTCCTTATACTCAAACAACAGTGACTTTGCAAGCCAAAGCTCCTTGGGCTGATGAATCATATAGTTGTAGAAGCTTTCAGTGTGACTCTGAAAAAATACCTTGTCTGTCTTAAGCTTTAATCCTGCTACCACTTGCGACAATATGGTAATCATCCGATAATCCAGCTTATCACAGGTAATCATTAATGCCGAGATTTTGTCAGCCGTCCCTATCTGGGAAAGCATTCCCAGACTCCGCTTAAAAAATAAAGTCAAAAGCGCTATCGGCTCATAGCTGATTTCCTCAATAAGAATCGGTTCTCCATCCACTGCCAGCTGCACAAGATTTTGCACCAAAATCCCACCGCTCTCTTGTGAATACCGCAAAGCCTCCTTACCGTAAAACCATTGATTTACACCGGTTCTTTTACATAATACAGTCGGAATATTATAATTCTGCGTTCCCGCCACCAAGGAGAGTGTCTCCACGTCTTCACTTCCCTGTACATAATAACTCATCTGTGAAAATGTATCACTCAGGTCATAACCTACAACCAGTTTTTCTTCGTTCTGTTTAAACATGGATTCTCCTTTCCGTTAATCATTCATTTATTGCAGCGTGAACAAATGTCTGCTGAAATACTCTTTACGGTAATATTCCTCCAACATACTGTCAAGCGTATCATAATCCTGCAATGTTTTACTGATTACCATATCGTTAATCATATCATACCTGCTGTTCCCGGGAGTATTGGTAATATCACTCTTCTGAACATTGCCGCTCTCGGTCAACTGCTCCGACTCGCCGTCTTCTTCCATAATGTAATACTGTAGTGTCTCTCCGAAAAACAGTACAAATTCTTTGAAACATACACCACCGCACACATCCCGCATGTACTCAGACAAGTAGTTACCGGATTCTCCGTTTTCCTTCAAAATCACATAGTAAATTTTTGCTTTATTCCCCGGTCTGGTCTTGTACTCAATAATCGTCTTGTCGGCTATCTCCATTGTCAGATGTGCAAATTCCTTTAGATTCCTGAAAAAGTTCAAATGCACCCTGTCTGCCATCAGCTCTTCTATCCATCCTGTCAGGCATTGCGATACGGCTTCCGTGTATTCTTCCTTGTGCTCCGAATAATATTTCAGGCACGCCAGCTTGCATACCCGATGGACATTTTCACCGCGCTGGTACATATTCTGCAATTCCTTAAACACAAATGCATCCGTAACCTTCTCCCTGATAAAATAATCGTACGCGCACTGTGACAAAAATGCCGATTCTACCTCCGGTTTGGCTCCCTGCATCACATAGTAACGAAACAATTCCATTTTTTCTCCGACAAACGCTCCGGTATACAGCATCTGAATCAGCATTCGCTCACACAGATTATACCGTTCCACCTCAAAGTCCCTTGCCGCCTTCCAGACATCACGCAGGTCTTTCGTCATTCCACGGTAATAAGCTGCCAGATACTGCAAAATATTGCCGTCATATTTGCCTCTTTTAAATACGCATAATGCGGTGGCGGTCAAGACCTCATCCTCCACCATACCGTTTCGGAATATCATCTCCCCTACAAGCCGCACCAGCGAACCCAAATCAGCAAAATACGGACCATACTTACGCAACATGCCTTCTGCTTCTTCATATTTACCACACAGCACAAGATATTTTAACAAAAGACTTCTTTCGCCCGCATGTAAATCTTCCGTTATCATACCCTCCATTAGTTCTTCCAAAGCACGCATTTCATCACTTCCGTAATACTGCTTTAGCAATCTAATCTGTATGCTGTGACGTATTGACTTATCTACCGCATCGCAGGCAGTCAGTCTGAGGGCACGCTGCATCCCCTCATGAGTGAATTCCTCCTCGTCCCTCTCGCCTTCAAACAAATACAAATCAAACTCCGGTGAATTATGTACATAACCGGAAATCAAACGCAAATGTTTTCCGGGAAGCATGAGCTTTTCCAAAGAATATTCTACATTTTTTATATAGCGGTTGCCATCACAGTCCTCAAAAACAATGGTGTACTCATTCCCATACAGAGCTACCCATGTTTCACCGTCGGACAACACATACTCTCCCGGCACCTCATTGCCCGGCTGATAGACAAACACTTTACGCAGTCTGTCATCCTCCACCTTCACACGATTTGCAAACAACAATTTAGAAAGGGGAGTTGCCGTATCTTCACCTATCATTTCCGGGGTTAACAGTTTGTTGTAAAGATTAGCAAGATGCCTGTTAATATGCTCTTTCTTTATTTGATCCAGCACAAAATACTCGATACGGGTCTGATAGCTTTCATACAGCTCCTCCATACCGGAACGGTTTTGTACAATGTAGTTGTACAGATAAGCACTGTGAACATAGTCCAGATTATTCTGATAGGAAAAATACATCAGTACCATTTTGGGAAGACGGCACGGGCTGTCCAAATCCAGAGACATCATATAATACTCATAAAGGTTCGTGATGCGAAGCTTAGCCTCTACACCTGCTTCATACCACTTGTAATAACTGATACCTGCTTTTCCGCCTTTTATGAGTAGGGTACAAATCTCCTGTAAAATGCGGACATCTGACTTTTTGTGATACAGCTTCTCCAAAATCAGATACAGAATATGCTTATATCCTCTGGCTTTCCCTACCAGATATAAAAACTGCTCTACCACCTCTGTGCTGAGCATTTCATGCTTTGCACCATAATAGATTATTTGTAACTCAAACTCATCCAACTTACGCAACAGCGTCGGATTAGCATTTATCAGATGTAATGCTTCAATGTAAATAATAAAGCTGTTGCAGCCTTCCGCAAACTGTCTTTCCAAAAACTGCCACTTCACGGAAGCAGACCGGTTATATTCCGGTGAAAGATAAAGAAGCAACCATGCAACACGCCATGAGCCCTTCTGCCTTTTATATATCAATTCTACCTGCGAAGAAACCTGACCTGAATATTCCGCTTCTGACTTTATAAGAGTAGTCAAATACCAGTAATATGCCCATAATTCTTCTGCCTGCTGTTCTGCCAGTTCAGAAGTTTCCAAAAGCTCCTCTGCATGATCAAGAAACCAGCTGGCTTCATTAAATCGTTCTTCCGTTATCAGAAGCTGCGCCTTAAACAGGCGGGCCGCCGCACTGCTTTCGTCTAATGCAATCAGCTTATCCACCAGTTTTCCTGTCTCCTTAAGCCATGTGGCTGTCGTTATTTTCTTCATGCGAAACGCCTGATAAAATTCCATTAATTGCACAATTGACCGCTTTATAGCAAGTCCCGTCTGACGCGCTGCACTGCCGTCTCCAACAGACACAACAACCGGTATCTCTATGGACACATGGGAATTGTACAGTATCACCCGTCCAAAGTTCTTACCCCTGCGGCACATACTGCTATCTATGTATATCGGAAGTCTGCAATGGTTCCCCAAAAAGTCATCATCAGACAAAGCTTCCTTCTCCGTAAATACAAATTCTCCGTCACACGCAATGGATAATCTGGTGTATCCCCAACCATTACGGATAATATCCACCTTCTTTTCCATAACGGTATAAGCATCCCCCATTCCTCTGATATCCAGTGAAATTTCTGCTTCTTCGGTGATAAATTCAACTCTCTGCTTCTTATTTATCTGTATCAGGAACTCTTCAACATTCTGTTCATTTCCGGGATAAACAGATAACCCTCTGTAGCTGTCAAAATGCTGGGCATCACTACCCGAAAAAATACGGGCAAATTCCGGAGAATAGAATAAGTTGACCGCTTCCGTCCAATTACTCTTAGCAAGGTTCGCAAAATGGAACAGATTTTTCACCGCACCGATAGAGGATTCCAACACAGTATGTTCAACAGATACAACAAACGGAAGATAATACTCTCCCTGATTGCTGACAATCGAAAAAGAGCCCTTTACCACATCCCCTTCCTCCATATACTCACCATGAAAACAGAATCCTATTTCTGCATGATTTCCCGAAAACTCCGGAGTGAGACACTCCATTCTCAGGTCGGTGGAAGTCACGTAACCGTTGGCATACTGACCCTCGGTCGCCGTGATGGTAAAAGAACCCTCATATGTACATCCTTTTTGCAGGGTAAGCTCAATTTTCGCGCATGAAAAATCAAGAGAACCATTCTCGTAATCAAAGTTTCCCTGTAGAATCTGACCAATTATCTCATGCATGCCTGCTCACCCGTTTCTGCCTATCAAGCCTTTGTTGATACGCTATAAAAACACGTATACTATATTATAACAAATTCTACATTACAGAGCAACGAATTTTTACGAAAAACCCCTTATTTTGCGTTTATGGCAAAACAAGGGGCTATATATTGATTATTCCAAATTCAATTTATTCTTAATGATGTAGTAGGAAACCACATAAAGTACAATGGAAACAGTATAAGTAATGATATAGGATACCAACATAGTTCCTCCCATTCCTACCGACTGACCCTCTAACATTTTTCCGATACTCATGCTCATGCTTACCACACCCACAATCATACCTATCAGGGCTTCAACAAGCATAATACCAAAGTAAGCAAGAATACCCATAAGACCCTTGTGCTTCTTAGATAACTGTCCGATGGTCAGGGCGCCAAATAGGGTTGACATACTAAAGAACGGTCCTACGATAATTGTAATCAGGGAAGCAATACCGACAGCGGTCAAATTAACTCCCATTTCCTCTGCATAAACCGTTCCAATTATCGTAAAGGCTTCTGCCAAAATCTCCCCGATGCTTTGGTCCACCTGTTGTCCCTTAAGAATACTGCCTATCATTGCAAACACAAGCGACACCATGGTAAGCACCATCATAACGGTAATAATCAGACTCCAGATACCGGAAACAGCTATTTTGGAAATCAACAGCTTATGAGTAGTCACCGGAAGCGTATGGGTAAGATACCCTTCCTCCGTGTACATCTTCTTGTAAAAACGGATTCCCATGTAAATGTATACGGCATATATGCCGGCACACAGTACCAATATCATAAAAATCAGTCCCACAATTCCGACGAGCAACCATGTAATGGATGTCATGTTACTCAATTGACCGTCCTCATCAAATAAATTAACCCATACACTGCTTCTGTAATATATATTGCCAAGAAGTGCAATAACAAGCTGCGCCAACACAATGATGCATCCGAATTTGCTGACAGCCTTCCACTCATGCTTAAATAATTTACCTAACATGCGAACACCTCCCTGAAATAAGCATCCACGGATTTACCATGCTGCTCTCTGATATTATCTACAGAGGTATAAAGCAACAGATGACCGTACTTCATAAAAATTACCTCATCCAACACCTTTTCAATGTCATTAATCAGGTGGGTGGATATCAGGACTGTCGCCTCCGGATTATAATTGTTGATAATGGTGCGCAAAATGTATTCTCTTGCCGCCGGGTCTACTCCTGCAATAGGCTCATCCAATATGTACAAATCAGCATTTCGGCTCATTACCAGAATCAGCTGCACCTTTTCCTTGGTACCCTTGGACAATACCTTCATCTTGGTATCCGGGTCAATATTTAGACTTCTAAGCATTTCCTCCGCTCTTTCCCTGGAGAAATCAGCATAAAAATCCTGAAAGTACTTAAGAATGTCCTTAATCTTCTGATTACCCGCAAGATAAGTCCTGTCGGGAAGATACGCTACGCGTGCTTTGCTCTGGGGGCCTACGTATGCACCATTAATCTTAATACTTCCGGTAGTAGGTGTCAGAAGGCCGTTCATCATTTTAATCAGGGTCGTCTTGCCGCTTCCATTAGGTCCCAAAAGACCGATGATTCTTCCCTTCGGAAGCGTCAGCGTAATATTATTCACAGCTACATTTCTACTGTCATAGGCCTTTGTAAGCCCCACAATTTCCACTAATTCGTTCATTCTTCCTTCTCCCTCTCATAAGACTTCTCAATCAGTGCAATAATATCGTTCTTAGAATAACCGAGTTCCTTCATCTTCGTAAAAAATGCTTCCATATGGTCTTTTGCCATATTCTGTCTGACACCGTTAATCATTTCCTCATCCTCCGTAACCGACCTGCCGTTTGTACGCTGTGTAATGATAAGTCCGCTTCTCTCCAGTTCCGCAAACGCCTTTTGCATGGTGTTTGGATTAACCGCCGCAACTGCCGCCAAATCCCTTACGCTTGGCAGTTTCCCTCCGGGCGGGTAATATCCTGACACGATCTGCATCTGGATAATCTCAACCAGCTGTGCATATATGGGTCTGTCCGAATCTAAATCCCACGCCATAAAATCTCTCCTTCCTTTCACAATTAAAGCATACGAATTACATCGCATTGTATTTCTGTATTAACTTGATAATACAATGGTACACTATGTTTTTCATTCCGTCAAGTACTTTTTTACAAAATTATTACAAAATATACATACATGCGATATTCAGTACCCAAATCATTCTCCCCTGCATATACTTACATAAAGGATCAATAAAGGTAAAAAAATGGACATTAGTAATCAAACTCCGCAATACTTTGGAGACTTGCGAATCAGTGTGATTTCCACCATCGGATATCTTCCCATTGAGGGAGCGCAAATCAGCATTGCATACACAACAGAGCCGGGGAACGTAGTCGCTACGGCAACCACAGACAGTTCCGGCATAGCGCAGCTCATTCAGCTGCCGGCACCCGCCTTTGCATTGTCTCAGGAGCCTTCCGAGATACAACCCTATACAGATTATAATATTACCGTAGAGGCAGAAGGGTACGAACCCATCCTGGTTACAGGTTCTGAAATTCTCCCCAATGAATTATCCCTACAGCAGATACGTATGACGCCCCTCCAGGTGGCACAGGGAGAAGAAGAAATCATAAATATACCGGTGCATACTTTGTTTGGAGAATATCCTGCCAAGATACCGGAGGACGAAATCAAACCCATGCCGGACACCGGTGAAATTGTATTGAGCAGAGTGGTAATACCGGAATACATTATTGTTCATGACGGACTTCCCTCCGATAGTACAGCTCCCAATTATTGGGTGCGCTACAAAGATTACATCAAAAATGTTGCCTCCTGCGAAATCTATTCTACCTGGCCGGAAAACGCTATCTATGCCAATATTTTGGTGATTATGTCTTTTACACTAAACAGAGTTTATACGGAATGGTACCATCGTATCCATTGATTCATTGTTGTAGAAATCTCATTCTTAACAAATTGATTATACATATGACAGATGCATACAGAAAGGATGAAATATACTATGAATAGTACCGTTATTACTATATATCAAAACAATAATTCAAGAGGGCATGCGAACAATCCTAATGGCTTCACAACAGAATTCAACATTTCAAATGGAGATACTGATACTTTAGCCAAAGCAGTTCAATATGACAACTGTCCTGGTTTATACAAAAATGGGTATCGTAAAAGTGAAAATTTCATCAAAGCAAACTGTATCCTTGCAGATATTGATAATACACACAGTGAAAATCCTTCCGATTGGATTACACATGATGATGTAATCAACGCTTTACCTAATGTATCATTTTACTACTATCCTAGCAGAAACCATTTAAAAGAAAAGAACGGACAAGCACCACGTCCAAAAGAACACTATATTTTTCCAACATATACGATTCACGATGTGCATACATACACAAACACGATGAAAACTTTAATAAGAATGTTTCCACAATTGCATTTTGACACAGCGGTAAGCAATGGGGCACAGTTAAATTTTGGTGTGGAAAATCCAACTGTTAGTTATGTGAATGGTACAATAGATTTGTCTGAATTTATAAAACAACATAACAATTCGGATGTTAATACTGAATCAAATATGGACATAATCCCCCAAGGTAACAGGAATAATACTATGTTCAAATATGCACTAAAAATTTTGTCTGAGTATGGAGATTCCGATGTATCTCAATCTGCTTACATGAGAGAATCCCAAAAATGTAATCCGCCATTGGACGATAGCGAGCTTTCTTCTATATGGAACAGTGCACTTTCATATTACAAAAAAGATATTCAAACTGGTTACGACTATAACGAGTATAGTACAAACTGGACAATCTCTCCAAAAGACCCCATTGCCGTACAAGCATTGTATAAACCAGAAAAAAAGTATAGAAAGTTTAATATCGCAACCGCAAAGCTAATACTAAAAGCCCTTGATATTTCGATAAAACTTAACGATATGAATAGACATATTGAAGTTTTTGGTCTTCCTGATAAATATTCCAAAGATGACGCCTATAACATACTTGTTACAATCATTTCTGATATTGCAAATGATATGTCCTATAAAAGAGCAACTTCATCCGTTGTTCAAGAAACATTAAATGTTATAGCAAATGAAAATCATTATCATCCTGTTCTTTCTCTTCTTTATGAAGAAAAATGGGATAACATAGACCGCCTAAACGAAATATATAATATGCTAGGAATTAACGATAGTTTTTATAAAGTGTTCGTTAAAAAATGGGCTATACAAACAATTGCACTTTTGTTCAATTCAGAAAGCAACCCCATCACGGCTGAAGGCGTATTAGTTTTACAAGGGAAACAAGGTGTCGGGAAAACCCAGTTTTTCAGCCATCTGGCAATCAAAGAAAACTTTTTTAAGGGTGGTGCAACATTAGATATGTCAAACAAAGATAGTCTGATGTCTGCAACAAAAATATGGATATGTGAACTTGGAGAAATAGATAGTACTACCAAGAAAGAACAATCCGCCCTCAAAGCATTTTTGACCGAAAAAACGGATCGTTTCAGAGAGCCATATGCTCGTTGTGAAACCATACGCCCACGTCGCACTTCATTTTGTGGTACTGTAAATCCAAAAGGATATTTGCGAGACGAAACTGGAAATCGTCGCTACTGGACAATTCCTATTGAAAAGATAAATCTCAAAAAAATATTTGAATATGACCAAGAATGGTATGCACAATTTTGGCGTCAAATACTTGTAGTATATCAAAACAATCCAACTGGCTATTTACTGACAGCCGAAGAAAAGGATTTTTTGAGCAAAAACAATGTGGACTACGAACTAGATGTATTTGGTCAAGACGAATTTATGACTACTTTTAACCTCTCTGCTCAAAGAACAGAATGGACATATAAAACTGCTGCTCAAATAGCAAATATTTTGAGCGAAAAATTTAAAAACCTCAAAATAACCAGTGTCCAAGTGGGAAAAATACTAAATCAAATTGAACAACGTGAAAACATTCAATTTGAAAGAAAAATAATTCAGGGAAAACGGCTCATATTATGTCCTCCTATTTCAAAAAATGGCAATGGCATTCAATCAACGCCTGTTGTTCCGTATGTACCTCTTGCAGAACCTTTTGTACCAAACAACACAGGTCTTAATTTGTATGAAAATTCTAATGACATTGTTAATTTTTAGGTGTAAGGTGTAAGTACTTCTATATATAATTGATAAAAAACAGCACTATTATATAGTTATTTCAATGAATATTAACTGCACCCATACTTTCACATGGCAAAGCCACCATTGTCAATTCAATGGTGGCTTATATTGTCACATCTCATAAAAACCCATTAGGCCTTTGCTTTTCCAAGCATAACGTATTCACAATTTCCTATAGAAATTACTATGTTGCCTTCTGGTTCTATACTGTAGTATATCTTTAGCCCTCTTAATTCCTCAACAGTATTTAATAACTCCACCACCTCATCAATAGTAAAGTTTTGTTGTGTATACTGTTCTAATAATGTATCTATATTTTGTTTATCTTCCACCGAAGCTTTAATCATTCTTCTCATTTCTTTTTACTCCTTGAAATTAAATGAAAACAAAAACACTCTTATGATTAATTCATTTCAGTTAAATGCTTTCCTCATCACATCATATAATGACAGTTTCAAAAACGCGTGCCTCGAAAAATATATCTAAAAACTGTTTTTATTTACTCATATATATTTAAGGTTAGTACTAATCTTAACATTATATATGTATGCCTTTCTAATCTGGGTGAGATGAAAGTTTATTTTTCAAGAGGTAATATTCTTCCACTAATATTCAAAATAAAAGAATGAACCAAATATCATATAATCAACTAATTTGGCTCATCCTTTAATTCAAAAAATAATCCATCAAATTTTTCTGAAGCTACACCTCTTCTATTCCCAAGAGAACTTTCACTGCATGTTGCATAGATACTCTTGTTCTATATTCTCTGATGACACTTCGTTCCTCTTCGCTTAATTCATTCTCCGCCAGTTTTACACCCAGCAATTCACTTGCAGAAATATTCAATACTTCACAAATTTTTGCAATCATATCTGCCGGAGGATTGTTTAAACCTTGCTCCCAGTTTGATACTCTATTGTTCTTTATATCAAGTCTCTCTGCAAGTTGTTTCTGGCTCATATGTCTGATATCTCTATACTTGCGTATATTATTTCCTATCTCATTTTTCACTATATCACCACCTTACCGCTTAAGTATAACTAAATTCCTAAAATATAGCAATTAAATTCCAGTATTTATGTATATTTCTGTTGACATCACAGTTATTCTGTCATAACATTTAAATAAATACAGTTTATCTGTGAGAAGGGAGTGGTTATGTGCACGTCTACGAAAAAGTACGTGCTTATATTGAGCAACAAGACTATAAGCAAGTTATAATAGCCAACAAAGCTGGAATACCTCAAACAACATTTAATGCCATAATGAATGGCAAAAGAACAATGTATGCTGATGATTTACGAGCTATTTGTTTGGCATTAAATGTTAGCCCAGAATTATTCATTGATGTTGGCAAAGAAAACCCACAGTGAATCTTTCTCTATTTTTCAGAAAGGGAGTGATACATCTTGAAAGAGTTAATCAGTACCCAACAGATTAATTCTATTTAAAAAACAATATTTATGGACATAACACGTAAGAAAAAGAAATAAAAACAGAGGAGTTACAATTATGGCTTTTGATTTAAAAAATCTTTATAACAAAGTAGTTGCGGAACCGGCAACAAAATTGAATAGAAGTGTTAATAAAGCTATTGGAAAAGACGTTTTTCAAGACGTAAAACCAATGGAAAGACCAAAAGAATTCCCGCCATTAAGCAATTATCCAACCTATGATGTACCCGCCCCTGCTCAATGGACTTTATTGACGGGAAACGAAAAGAATTTTACATTTGCTGAAAACACTATTCGAGTTTCCAAAAACCTCGATATGTGTATGCAGTACGTTCCCCTTTTTAGAGAATGCGCAACCTATTATTCTAAACAGTTTGCATTTAGATATGAACAGTGCGTAACTGATTTTGACAGTTTACTATACTATTTTCGGGATATTTATGCCGAAGGTTTAAAACCCATGATAGATCGTGCCGTCAGTCTGCTTCTCCCCTTTGAGGTATTTAGTATAAATGCAGATTATTTCTTTGACTATCACTATGAAACATACAATCGTGCCATTCATACATATATAACAATGGCAGGCATTCAAGAAGCTAAAAACCAACAGGCAGAAAATCTCGGCAACCAAATTGGGGGTTCTGTTAGAATGCAAGGAGGCGGTTTCGGATTTAAAGGTGCCATGAAAGGAATGGCAAAAGCAGAACTCTTTAACTTTGGAATGTCTGCAATGGGCAAATATCTTGCAAATCAAACCAAAATGTCCGATAGCGAAAAGGCAACTGTATTCGCCGAATTAAACAAGGAAATATTCTTTGAAGAAGTTTACTCCGATTATCTTAATACATTCCTTTCGCTTATACATATTCTTTCACAAAACGGTGTGCTCGGAGATGTTTCAACTACAACTGATGAACAATATGATATTATGATAAACAATTTAAAAAATCCTATGTTCCCTCAAGATAAAGTTGCCCCTCTTCTCTCACAGTTAATAGAAAAATATCCTTTTGCGCAAGGTAGCTATAATGTAATAAAAGAAAAATATGGAGAAACCGATGAAATAAAACAAATAGCGGAATATTTTACAATATAGATCAACTAATTTCCGCCACTTTAAGGAAAAAAAGAACTATAGATAAGGAGGTGACGTAAAATGGCAGTAAGAAAATTATATTGTATTCGTCATTCACATGGCACAACCCACATCAATGCGTATAGTGAATATGATGCAGCTGAACAATTTCGAAATAAATACCCTAAATATAGGATAATCAGTATTGAAGAGGTGTAAGTAGTAATCACTTCTCACACCATATAAAAACAAACATCTCTTTTCATTTATTTTTATCAACAAAGATTTGCAGGCATAATCTCTTATGGTTATGCCTGTTTTTATATAAAAATATAAAAGAAACAGTTTACGACCTTTCCTTTATATCATATAATATGCAATCACACACGGAAAAAAGGAGAGGAAGTTTATATGATATACGGATATGCAAGATGTTCTACCAACGAAAAGCTTCAAGACATAAACAGGCAAGTACGAGAACTAAAATATAGTGGGGCTTGTGATACTTCCATTTATTTAGAATATGAAAGCGGAACAAATACCAATCGTAACGAATTGAACAAATTGCTTGGCATCGTACAAAAAGGTGACACTATCATAGCCACTGAAGTAAGCCGAATCACACGTAGTACAAAACAACTATGCGACATCCTAGAATTAGCAAAGTCCAAACATATCAAATTGATACTAGGTACTTTTGTTGTCGATTGCTCAACAGAACTAGACCCCATGACAGAGGGTATGCTCAAAATGATGGGAGTTTTTAGTGAACTTGAAAGAAACATAATAAGCCAACGTGTAAAAAGCGGCATGCAAAACGCACAAAGTAAAGGCAAAAGCATAGGACGCCCCAAAACAAACACTGATACTATTCCTGCTATTTTCTACAAACACTATCCCAAATACAAATCTGGACTAATCAATAAGAAAGAGTTTTCACAACTCTGTTCCCTCTCCTACCCTACCATCTATAAATACATAAATTTGGTTGAGGAAAAATAATATGAAAGTACTAATCACCTCAACATTTATTTCTATAAAGAATTTCACACATTTTTTGCTTCCACCAATCTTTTACTCGTGTCAAAATACACAATTTTTCAAGTTCTTTTTTGTTGCTTCTGCTGATTTTTGTGAGTTTTACTATTTTTTGCCGTTTTTTGCAAATTTTTTAGTTTGTTCTACATTTTTTCAACATTATATATGGGTACCAAATCAAGGAGGTATCTATATATGTATGACACAAGTTGATTTTTACCAAACACAGAAACGGAATATTTCAGACTGTCTTTCTCCGTGCATTCTATGTGCAAAATCTAAAGGCATCTAAATTGAGCATAAAAGCGAAAGGATGGATGCAAGATGCATAAGACCAGAATTTCAAAAGAATACAACATTGTTGTCAATAATAAAATGATGATAAGAACGCCTCACAAGGTTTCATCAATGAAAAACAACTGCAATAATTCAAACACGGAATGTACCTCTAAAATGAATGTGGAGTTACAGTTCCCAGAAACCTCCGAAGATTCTGATTACATCATTAACGAAGTCAGACTTATTTTACTTGACATATTTCAGTCAAATATGAAAGAGCAGTTTTCATCTTCTGCTCCTCATTCAAATACAAAGGAGATATCATATGAAACAAATTAAATTAAACACACACAAAAAAATAGCACGTATTCTTCTGCGCGTAAGTTCCAATCAACAATTAGATGCAGACGGGGATTTATCTACTCAACGACAAATTATTCTTGAACACATTAAACAACATGATGATTGGATATTAGATGACAAAGAATATTTTGAAGGTGGCGTCAGCGGATATAAGAACTCTGTTGCTGACAGAGACGTCCTCCAAGAAGCATTACAAGACGCCAAAAACAATGAATATGACATTCTTGTAGTGTACAAAGATGACCGTCTCGGTAGAAGAACTCTTGAAGTTCCCACTTACATACTCGAACTAAAACAAGCTGGTGTAGATATATATACCGTAAAAGACGGCTGGATATCTCCAAAAGGAGATGACACTTTTGCCATGGTAACTCTTGTAATGCGATATGCAAACGCAGAAAAAAGTAGCAGAGATACTGGCATGAGAGTAAAAGATACTGCCAAACAACTAGTTAAGAAAGGGAAATTCATGGGTGGTAAAGCACCCTACGGATACGAACTAGTTCATTCAGGTGAAATAAGCAAACACGGAAGACTACTTAAACACCCTGTTATCATTCCGAAACAGGCTGAGGTTGTAAAGCATATTTTCCATTTATCTTATCATCAAGAATTTGGTTCATCTAAGATAGCCAGAATATTAAACAACGACGAAGCATACAAAAACATGGCTCCCAATGATGTGTGGAGAGGTGGAACTATAACCAGTATTCTCACCAATCCGCTCTATGCGGGATATACATCATACAATCGTAGAGAGCGAATCGGTGACAGAACTAACCGTTTAGACCACTCACAATGGATTCTTTCTGAGACCCCTAACCCAGCATTAGTAATAGTCCCCGAAGAACTTTGGCAAAAGGCACAGGAAAAAAGACTATTAAGGAAAGCGAAATATACCAAGTCCTTATCCAATCAAAATGTAACTGTGATTTCTCGTAACGATGGCATGCTTTCTCTTGTTGATGTCATACACTGTGGTTACTGTGGCAGAAAAATGACAAACGGCACCAAATACAACTACTGGACTATTAAAGGTACTGGCGAACGACGTACTAGTAAAACTCCTACATACCGTTGTCCAAATGTATGGCAAGGAATTCCCCACGAAAAAAGCAGACCGCCTAGGGCGGACGAAATTGAACCCATCATATATTCTTCCATTGCCGAATACATGGAAAAACTACAAAGCAGAGAAGATGCTTTTAATCAAATCATTATGAACAATACTGTCGAAAAAAAGCAACTGGAAAGCATTTTGCATTCTGAAATCAAAAAACTCGAGAAAATACAACATAATATTTCCATCATGGAAGATAAAATACCAGATGCAATCACTGGTGTCTACCCTCTTTCTATCGGTGAGTTAAAAAAGCAAATTGACAGACAGCGTCAGAAAGAAACAGAGCAAAAGCAAATCATAGAACAGAAAAGGGAAGAAATCAAGAATGCCACTGTGACAATCACAGATTGGGAAGAAATCAAAACAAATATACCCACATGGCATGATATGCTTTTGAACGCCGATAGTGCAACCAAGCGAGTATTGGTAAACAAACTAATAGAACGAATAGATATAACCGACGAAACCGTTGTAATACGTTTTAAAATCAATTTGAATGATTTTTTTCCTCAAACCCGAATCAGTGATGGTTTCGGGGTACAGAAACCAGGGCTACGACTTCACCATTACCTCCTCCACCGCCTATGACCAGAAATGGATTTACGGACGCAATATCTTTGAAAACATCGATTATCTGGTAGATACCATCTTTAACAACTACCTCTCCCGCCCCGGTGTACAGCAGCCGATATTTACTTCCTATTGTGACGGGCAAAGGGTGACCTGCAACGGTTTGAGCCAGTGGGGCTCCAAATATCTTGCAGACGAAGGATACTCAGCCATTGAAATCATCCGCTATTATTATGGCAATGACATGTATATCAATACTGCCGACACAATTTCAGGTGTTCCCTCCTCCTATCCCGGTTATGCCTTAAATATCGGCTCCTCCGGCGACAAAGTGCGCCAGCTGCAAACCCAGTTAAACCGTATTGCCCGCAACTATCCTGCCATTCCTACAATTACGGCAGACGGCATCTACGGTCCTGCCACTGCAGACGCTATCAGAACCTTCCAGGGCATTTTCAACCTGCCCCAGACAGGAGTTACGGATTTTGCTACCTGGTATGAGGTGTCGGATATCTATGTGGGCGTGTCGCGCATTGCAGAGCCGGGGTGATATGAACCGCGGTCTTTGTACCGCGGCTCATTTTATCCCATATAAAAATCCTCATACTTCCCAGGCGAAACTCCAAAGGTGCTTTTGAAATTCCTAAGAAAGGAAGAATAATCCGTAAAACCGCAGGTCTGGTACACCTGTGTGATATTTTCTCCGGCTTTCAATAATTCACATGCCTTAATCAGCCTTTTATTGGTAACAAAAGCATGAACGGTAACTCCCGTCAGTTCCTTGAATTTCCGCAGGAAATGATACTTACTCATGTGAATGTATTCCGCCAGTTCTTCCAACGTAATCCGTTCACCTATATGGGCTTCAATATAATCACTGACCTGTCCTACCAGCGGATGCTGCACCACGTTCTCATCACGGAACCAATATTCCTCTCGGTTACACAGGTTGTTCAGATACACAAAAAACAAAGTCAGACACCCTCTGTCCAGCACCTGCTTCGCTCCGGGAAGCTCCCCTTCCATCATTTCCGGCATGGCAAGCTTAAGAAGATAACCGCGAAGCATTTCTTCATAATAAACCGGAAAATGGTAGGCGCACGAGACTCTCCTCGTAAAACACGCTGTCAAATCCATATCCGCACCGGACAGACTCTCGAGCATCTGTGCCGTAACCCACAGAATAATTCGCTTTGAGGTATCATGCTTTTTCTCCACAAAGTGATACTTATGCATCACATTCTGGTCTATCAGCAAAAAATCCCCCTTCTTAAGATGATATGTCTGATTTTCAATCAGTGAGGAATATTCTCCCTCCAAAACGTAAATAATCTCATAAAAATTGTGATAATGAAAGCTTGCCGCACCTAACGGTGCACCCTTTTTTTCATACACTTCATAGTTTTCATTCATCATATACTGACGCTCATCCGATGCATCCAGTTGTCTTAATCTGCTCTCCATGTTCTCACTCCCTGCATTTTCCTACTCCTCTTTTACTATACAGCAATTTTTGCCCTATTTCAAGCAATATATATCCTTTTCATGCATTTCCATTCCATCTATACTGTATGTATAAGCTTTACAAAATTTCACAAACTATTACCAAAAACGGAGGTATTATTATGCAGATGACATTGCGTTGGTACGGTAGCCAGTATGACACCGTTACCCTCAAACAAATCAGACAGATTCCCGGTGTAACAGGAGTTATATCCACCCTCTACGGCACCACTCCCGGCGAAGCCTGGGAGATGGAAGACATCCTTGCCCTGAAGAAGGAAATTGAGGATGCCGGACTTAAGCTTGTAGGTATCGAGAGTGTAAACATTCACGACGCCATCAAGGTTGGTACTCCTGACCGCGACAAATATATTGACAACTATATCACTACCTTAGAGCGCCTGGGACAGGCTGACATTCACATGGTATGCTACAATTTCATGCCTGTATTCGACTGGACCAGAACCGAGCTTGCAAGAGTTCGCCCTGACGGCTCCACCGTTTTGGCTTACACCCAGGAGGCTGTTGACGCGTTAAATCCCGAGGACATGTTTGCCTCCATCAGTGCAGATGCTAACGGTGCCATTCTTCCCGGCTGGGAGCCTGAGCGTATGGCACGCATCAAGGAGCTCTTTGAAATGTACAAGGATGTGGATGATGAAAAGCTTTTTGAGAATCTGAAATATTTTCTGGAGCGCATCATGCCTGTATGTGACAAATACGATATCAACATGGCAATTCATCCCGACGATCCTGCATGGAGTGTATTCGGACTTCCCCGTATCATCATCAACAAAGCTAACATCCTGCGCATGATGAAAATGGTAGACAACCCGCACAACGGCGTCACCTTCTGCTCCGGCTCCTATGGCACCAATTTGGAGAACGACTTGCCCGATATGATCCGTTCCTTGAAGGGAAGAATTCACTTCGCTCATGTGCGCAACCTGAAATTCAACTCTCCTACAGACTTTGAGGAGTCCGCTCACCTTTCCAGTGACGGAACCTTTGATATGTACGAGATTATGCTTGCACTTTATGACATCGGCTTTACCGGTCCCATCCGCCCCGACCACGGACGTATGATTTGGGATGAGGTTGCAATGCCCGGATACGGTCTCTACGACAGAGCCCTGGGTGCTACCTACCTTAACGGACTTTGGGAAGCAATCGTAAAGCAGCACAACAAATAAGAAGCGAGGTAAATACCATGAAACTTACACTAGAAGGGATTCGCAATGAGCGCAGCGCATTTGAAGCTGCAGGCTACAGCCTTCCCGCATTTGATTATGATAAAGTAAAAGAAAATACCTACAACCGCCCCGTATGGATTCATTTCGGCGCAGGTAACATCTTCCGCGCGTTTCAGGCAAATGTTATGCAGAACCTGTTAAATGACGGTGTTATGGATGTTGGCTTAATCGCTGCTGAGGGTTATGATTATGAGATTATCGAAAAGAGTAACCGCCCTCACGACAACTTAAGTCTTTTGGTTACCTTAAAATCCGACAATACTGTAGAAAAGACTGTTGTAGGCAGTATTATGGAATCTTTGATATTGGACAGCCAGAATCAGACAGAGTTTAGCCGCCTGCAGGAGATTTTTGCTAATCCTTCCTTGCAGATGGCAAGCTTTACCATTACCGAAAAGGGCTATTCCTTAGTTGACGGCAAGGGCGAAATCCTCCCCTCCATTTCCGAGGATTATAAAAACGGCCCCGCCAAGCCCTCCAGCTACTTAGGCAAAGTGGTTTCCCTGCTGTATACACGTTACACAGCAGGAAAGCTTCCACTTGCCATGGTAAGCATGGACAACTGCTCTCACAACGGCGACAAATTATATGCGGCTGTAAATGCTTTTGCAGAGGAATGGTGCAAAGCCGGTCTAGCAGACAAGGGCTTCTTGGAGTATGTGAACGATTCTAACAGTGTATCCTTCCCTTGGAGTATGATTGACAAAATCACTCCCAGACCGGATGCAGCAGTGGAAGCGCTCCTTGCAAAGGACGGCTTGGAGGAGCTGGATGCAGTCATCACCTCCAAGAACACCTATATCGCTCCCTTTGTAAACGCAGAGGAATGTGAATATCTGGTAATCGAGGACAAGTTCCCTAACGGTAAGCCCCCCATTGACAAGGGCGGTATCATTTTCACCGACCGCGAGACT
Source organism: Lachnospiraceae bacterium (assembly GCA_015056975.1). Lineage (GTDB taxonomy): Bacteria > Bacillota > Clostridia > Lachnospirales > Lachnospiraceae > Acetatifactor. The sequence continues at coordinate 36,447 of SVFG01000014.1, forward strand.
GTTGACAAGGTGGAGAAAATGAAGGTTTGCACCTGCTTAAATCCTTTGCACACCACTCTTGCAGTGTATGGCTGTCTCCTTGGTTACACCTTGATTTCCGAGGAAATGAAGAATCCCTTGTTAAAGAAATTCGTAGAAACTATCGGCTATACAGAGGGTCTTCCCGTGGTAGTAAATCCCGGCATCCTTGACCCGAAGAAGTTTATTGACGAGGTAGTTAATGTGCGTATCCCCAATCCTTTCCTGCCGGATACTCCCCAGCGTATTGCTACCGACACCTCCCAGAAGCTGGCTATCCGCTTTGGCGAGACTATCAAGGCTTATGTAAAGAGCCCTGATTTGGATGTAAAGAGCTTGAAACTGATTCCTCTGGTATTTGCCGGATGGGTTCGCTATCTGATGGCAATTGATGATAACGGCAACAGCTTTACCTTAAGCTCCGATCCCCTGCTCGATACCGTAACTCCTTATGTTGCAGACTACAGGCTTTCTGCTGACAAGAAGGATTTGAGCAAGCTGGATGCTCTCCTTGCAAACGACAAGATTTTCGGTGTAGACCTGCACGAAATCGGCATGGCTGACATGGTGAAGGGTTACTTCGAGGAGCTCTCCGCAGGCGTTGGCGCAGTAAAGGCTACCCTTGAGAAGTATGTGATGTAAAATTATTCAAATAACAAGCCACGACAACATCTGCTGTCGTGGCTGTTATATTTATGGCATTTACCTCCATGTGCGCCTATCTCAAGTTCTTCTCTTACTTCGCAAGCAACATCATAATCTCATTACTGCGGTTTACAAATTTGGTCATGGCTTCCGGAGTAAGGGGTGCATGCTGCAGCTTTGCCAAATCATAGAGCTGTTCGCAAATCAGTCCTACATTCTCACCGTCCTGATGCTCTGTCACATACTGTACTAAGGGATGGTTTGCATTTAAAATCAAGGTTTCGCCTTCACCGCCAAACATATTCATATCCATACCGGGCATCGCATACATCTTCATCATATCCTGCATACGTCTGCTTTCCTCAGACAGGGTAATCACAGAAGAAATCTTCTTGTTCTTCAGCTTCTCTACTTTTATCTCCAGCTTCTCATTCTTGAGAGCCTTCTTCATCAGTTTACCGATGCTTTCCGCCTGCTCCTCCATTTCCTTTTCAGCCTTCTTGGAGGTCTTCGCCTTCATGGCATCTGTCACATCCGCATCAATACGTTGGAATTTAATGCCCTCGTTCTTTGCCTCCAGCTGGGAGATAAAAGGCTGGTCAATATTGTGAGTTAAGACAACTGCATCCATCTTAGCAGCTTTAAACATGTTGATGTACTGGCTCTGCTGCATTTCATCGGTTACATAGTAGATAACCTTTTCCTTCTTTTCCTCTTCGCCCGCTTCCTCTGCGTCTTCGGTAACGATTTCAGCCTCTACCTTCTCGCCGTTTTCATCCACCGCAGTTTCTTCCCCAGTCTCATCATCCATAGGTTTGATTTCCAAACACTCGGGCAATGTCAGATATTTGCCGTCCAAATTCTTAAAGAGTATATAGTCATTCATCTTCTCGCAGAACTTATCATCTTTCAGGCAGCCGAATTTGATAAAAGGACTGATATCATCCCAATACTTCTCATATTCTTCCTTCTCAGTCTTACACATTCCGGCGAGCTTGTCTGCTACCTTCTTGGTAATGTACTCCGCAATTTTCTTTACAAAACCATCGTTCTGCAAAGCACTTCTGGATACGTTCAGAGGCAAATCCGGACAGTCAATCACACCCTTCAGCAAA
>SVFG01000133.1 GCA_015056975.1 Lachnospiraceae bacterium
TATTTATTACGGGATATTCCGATTACATTTCGGAAGGCTATGAGGTTGCAGCACTCCATTACCTGATGAAGCCGGTGAAGCAGGAAAAGCTGTTTGAAGTACTGTACCGGGCGACAGAAAAGCTTTTGAAAAATGAAGCGGTTTTGAATTTTGAGATTGGCGGGGAAATGATAAGAGTACCGGTATATCAAATCCGCTATGCAGATGTGCAGGGAAATTATGTTACGGTACATGCCCTGTCCGATGTAACAGTGAAAAAGACATTGGGTGAATTGGAAAAGCAGCTGGATGAGCGGTTCTACCGTGTGGGCCGTTCCGCAATTGTTAATCTGACACAAATCAGTCGGGTTACAAAAACAGAGATAAAACTGATGGACGGAACTGCCATTCCTCTTCCGAGAGGAGCGTATGACGGTATTAATCGGGCAATTATCAATATGAGGTGATACGGATGGGATTATTTTCTAAAAGAATTAATAAGCAGATAGAATCTTATCAGCATGAGTTAATAGAAACGCATTACAAGGAAGTAGACAATATGTACCGCCAAATCCGCGGATGGCGGCATGATTACCGCAATCATATCCAGACAATGAAAGCGTATGCCGCGTCAGAGGACTGGGAGGCAATCAAACGTTATCTCGATTTGTTGGACGAGGACCTGACAACTGTGGATACGGTGATTAAGACCGGAAATCCAATGACGGATGCGATATTAAATTCTAAGATTTCCCTTGCAAAGTCAAGGGGAATTGAGGTTGTGGCAGATGCCCATATCCCGGTAAAACTGAAATCCTCCGAAATCGATTTATGTTGTATCATCGGAAATCTGTTTGACAACGCAATTGAAGCCAGTGTGAAGCTTCCGAAGGAACAACGTGTCATCCGTGTGTATATGGATATGAAAAATACACAGCTTTATATCTCATTTACCAACTTTACGGCGGGAAAGAAGTTAAAAAAAGAAGGAAAGCTCTTCCACAGTACGAAGGGAGAGGGGCACGGCTTCGGTCTGGTCCGTATTGATGCGATTGTAGAACGGCTGGAGGGATATATCAGCCGGAACAGTGAGGATGGTGCGTTTACAACAGAAATTCTGCTTCCTCAAATATAAAATTTGCAATTCATCCCCCGAAAATGACAATTCGTCCCCCAAATTAACCGGGGACGAATTTTTGTGTTATGGTAACCTCAGAAAGGATGGTGCTCTTCGTGAGGAAAGAAAATACAAAAAAAGAGAATAGTTCCAAACCAAAATATAATATGGGACAGAACTCCTGGTTTATGGTTAAGCTTGCCTGGACCACCGGAGAAAAAAAGGTTATTGTGCTGAGTCTGCTTTCTGCATTTTTTGCGGTTGCACTTAACCTGATTAATTTATATGTTTCACCGACAATACTTTCTGTGGTGGAAAGACACGCTCCAGTGTCGGAGCTGATAGGAACAATCTTATTGTTTACGGCGGCACTAATGTTTGTATCGGCAGCGTCTGCTTATGTAGATACAAATACAATGTATGGCAGAATCAGTGTCCGGTGTGAATTTATTGCAATGCTTAATAAAAAGTCTGCAACAACCTCCTATCCGAATTTGTTTGATGAAAAATTTAAAAAGCTGAAAGCAAAATCGCAGGATGCAATCAATTCAAATCAGGCGGCAACAGAAGCAGTTTGGACAACGCTGACAGAGCTCACCAAGAATCTTCTCGGATTTGCTTTTTATGTTGCGTTAATGTCTTCCATCCAGCCGCTTCTTCTGGTAGTGATTCTTGCAACAACGGTTGCCGGCTACTTTATCAGCAACTATGCGAATGAATGGGGATACCGCCACCGGGAAGAAGAAGGTGAAATGGAGAACCGGATGTACTATCTGAACAGACGGGCCAATGATTTGACATCAGCAAAGGATATCCGGATTTTTGGCCTGCGTTCCTGGCTGGAGGAGCTTTATTGTAATTTGGAGGAAACCTTTACCGCGTTTCATCAAAAGGCAGAAGGCATTTATATATGGGCAAAGATTGCAGAGCTTATATTCAGCTTTGTCCGTAACGGAATTGCTTATGCGTATCTGATTGGACTTGTAATAAATAACGGATTAAGTGTTTCAGAATTTTTGTTATATTTTAGTGCGGTTGGAGGCTTTACCGGCTGGGTAACGGGAATTTTGGGAAATCTGAACCAGCTTCATAAGCAGTCTCTGGAGCTTTCGGTTGTGCGTGAATGTATTGATTATGAAGAGCCGTTCCGGTTTGAGGCAGGAGAAGCGGTTTCACCGGAGGATGGAAAGGAATATGAAATACGGCTGGAAAATGTGTCCTTCCGGTATCCGGGTGCAGAAAAGGATACACTGACAGACATCAATCTTACCCTGCATCCCGGTGAAAAGCTGGCTGTTGTAGGTTTAAACGGTGCAGGAAAAACAACACTGATTAAGTTGGTCTGCGGCTTTCTTGACCCTACAAAGGGACGGGTTCTTCTTAACGGTAAAGATATCAGGGAATTTAACCGTGCAGATTATTACACGATGTTTTCAGCGGTATTCCAAAACTTTTCCTTACTTGCAGGAACCATTGCAACCAATGTTGCGCAGGATTCTGTAGATATCGACATGGAACGTGTAAAGGAATGCATAGAGAAAGCAGGCCTTAGCAGTAAGGTGGAATCCCTGAAGGACGGAGTTGAGACTTATTTGAACCGTGAGGTATATGAGGATGCGATTCTTCTTTCCGGCGGTGAAACACAAAGACTTATGCTTGCCCGTGCGCTTTACAAGAATGCACCGTTTATTATTCTTGATGAGCCAACGGCGGCACTTGATCCAATCGCGGAATCGGAAATGTATCAGAAATACAATGAAATGACAAATGGAAAATCCTCCATTTATATCTCACACCGTCTTGCAAGTACCCGTTTCTGCGACCGTATCATCATGATTGATGAGGGTGGAATCGGAGAAGAAGGAACCCACGAGGAGCTTTTGAAAGCAGGCGGTAAGTATGCCGGTCTTTATGAGGTTCAAAGCAAATATTACAGGGAAGGAGAGGAAGAACATGAAGAAAACTGATAAGGAATTGTCCTGGCGTGAGATAATTAAGATGAATAACCGAGGACTTAAGCTGTTTTATGACCGTTACCCGCAAATGGTGGTATCCCGCTTTCTTAGTGTGATTTGGAATGCTGTTACCCCTTATGCCGGCGTTTACCTCTCTGCACTTATTATTGATGAGCTTACAGGCAACAGGGATATAGAGCACTTGAAACTGCTGGTACTGATTACGCTTGCATCTGCGGCATTGATTGCACTTGTGGCTGCGCTCCTGAATAAGTGGAATTCGGCCCAGAGTGCAGACCTTTGGTTAAAGGTTGAAAATATGATATCGGGAAAGCTGCTGGATATGGACTATGTCAGTCTGGATGATACCCATACGACAGAATTGCTGTCCACGATACGTCAGAACATGCAGAGTGGCGGATGGGGACTTTATTATGTTATCGGATGCTATGACAGAATATGTTCTTTTGCATTAACAATTTTTGGAGGTCTTGCCCTTACCATATCGCTGTTTCTGAGTAAGGTGCCGGAGGAGGCAGGAGCATTAACCATATTGAACAATCCTTTGATTGTAATAGCAGTAATCCTGTTTATGTTTGCGGTTAATTTTATCGGACCTGTTTTAAGTAATAAGGCAGACAGCTATTATGCAAAATATGCGAGTGACCACAGACTTGGCAACCGTTTGTTTTCCTTCTTCGGCTTTATCGGCTATATCACTGAGCTTGCAACCGATGTAAGAATGTACCGTCAGGATAAGATTTGTGACAGATACAACCGTAATAAAGAGGATACGTTTGGTTCCAATGGTATGTTTGCTCACTTTGCGTGGGGACCAATGGGGTTATACAATGGTGCCGGTGCTGCAGTATCGGTTATTTTTACAGGAATTGTTTATGCTTTTGTGTGCCTCAAAGCGCTAGCAGGTGCATTTGGATTAGGATTGGTAACCCGGTATGTTGCATCCATTACCATGGTGGCCGGAGGTATGGCAGGTTTTGTATCTAACCTTGGTACCATGCGTAACAACGCACCGTTCCTTCAGCTTACCTTTGAGTTCCTCGATATTCCGAATAATATGTATCAGGGAAGCCTTACGGTGGAAAAACGCCGTGACCGCAAGTATCAGGTGGAATTTAGAAATGTTTCATTCAAGTATCCGGGTAGTGAAAACTATGCACTCAAGAATGTCAACATGAAATTCGAAATCGGAAAACGTCTCGCTGTTGTAGGCATGAACGGAAGTGGTAAAACTACATTTATTAAACTGCTTTGCCGTTTGTATGACCCGACAGAAGGAGAAATTCTTCTTAACGGTATTGATATCCGCAAATATAACTACCGTGAATATATGGACATTTTCTCTGTAGTATTCCAGGATTTCAAGCTCTTTAGCTTAAAGCTTGGTCAGAATGTGGCATCGAAAGTAGATTATAATAAGGAACTGGTTACAGACTGTCTCGAAAAGTCAGGATTTTCCGAAAAGCTTGCTGAAATGAAGGAAGGAACCGAGACTTATCTCTATAAAGATTACGAGGATGACGGTGTAGATGTTTCCGGTGGCGAAGCACAAAAGATTGCCATTGCGCGCGCGCTTTATAAGGATGCACCATTCATTATCTTAGATGAGCCTACCGCTGCTTTAGACCCGATTGCTGAGGCGGAAATTTACAGCAAGTTTGATGAGATTGCAGGAGATAAAACTGCCATTTATATTTCACACAGGTTGTCCTCCTGTAAGTTCTGTGACGAAATTGCTGTATTCCATGAAGGAGCGGTGATTCAGCACGGAACCCATGTAAAATTGTTAGAAGAAGAAAACGGAAAGTATTACGAACTCTGGAACGCCCAGGCCCAGTATTACGTATAAAGAGTAAGTAAAGTAAGTTATTTCATAAAGAAAAAGGGAAAGTCCCATATTCCAAAGCAACGACCTCGGCGGTGCCTGCACC
>SVFG01000015.1 GCA_015056975.1 Lachnospiraceae bacterium
TGTAAGCAACCTGAGGAGCACCTACGTTAGCCTCAACCTTGAACTCACGAAGGAGACGGTCAACGATAATCTCTAAGTGCAACTCACCCATACCTGCGATGATGGTCTGACCGGTTTCCTGATCAGTGTGAGCACGGAAGGTAGGATCTTCTTCTGCAAGCTTTGCAAGTGCTTCACCCATCTTGCCCTGACCAGCCTTGGTCTTAGGCTCGATAGCCAGCTCGATAACGGGCTCAGGGAACTCCATGGACTCAAGGATTACGGGATGCTGCTCATCACAGATGGTATCACCGGTTGTGGTAAGCTTGAAACCAACTGCTGCTGCGATATCACCGGAGTAAACCTTGTCAAGCTCTGCACGCTTATTAGCATGCATCTGCAGAATACGTCCAACACGTTCCTTCTTATCCTTTGTTGAATTATATACATAGGAACCGGAATTAATAGTACCTGAGTATACACGGAAGTAAGCGAGCTTACCAACGAAGGGGTCAGTCATAATCTTGAATGCAAGTGCTGCGAAAGGCTCTTCATCAGAAGAATGTCTCTCAATCTCGTTACCCTCCATATCAACACCCTTAATAGCAGGGATATCAACGGGAGAAGGCATAAACTCGATAACAGCATCAAGCAGCTTCTGTACACCCTTGTTTCTGTAAGCAGTACCACAGCATACAGGTACAGCTGCACATTCACAGGTACCCTTTCTGAGTGCTGCCTTCAATTCGTCAACAGAAGGCTCTTCACCTTCCAGATACATCATCATTAAATCATCATCAAGCTCACAGATCTTCTCTACAAGCTCAGCACGATACAGCTCTGCATCGTCCTTCATATCATCGGGAATATCAACGATGGAAATGTCATCACCCTTATCATCATTGTAGATGTAAGCTTTCATTTCAAACAAATCAACGATTCCCTTAAATTCATCTTCCTTACCGATAGGTAACTGGATGCAGATAGCGTTCTTACCAAGTCTGGTCTTAATCTGCTCAACTGCACCATAGAAGTTTGCACCCAGGATGTCCATCTTATTGATGAATGCCATACGGGGTACATTGTAGGTATCAGCCTGACGCCATACGTTCTCAGACTGAGGCTCTACACCACCCTTTGCACAGAAAACGCCAACAGCGCCGTCAAGTACGCGGAGTGAACGCTCAACTTCTACCGTAAAGTCAACGTGTCCGGGAGTATCAATGATATTGATACGATGCTCTAAAGCGCCGGGCTTAGGCTTGCAGTTCTCCTGCAAGGTCCAGTGACAGGTAGTAGCTGCGGAAGTAATGGTAATACCTCTCTCCTGCTCCTGCTCCATCCAGTCCATGGTAGCAGTACCTTCATGAGTATCACCAATCTTGTAATTAACACCGGTATAGTAAAGAATACGCTCTGTTGTGGTAGTCTTACCCGCATCGATGTGAGCCATAATACCAATATTTCTGGTTCTCTCTAATGGATATTCTCTTCCAGCCAAGATTTTTCCCTCCTATACTAGAATCTGTAATGAGCAAAAGCCTTGTTTGCCTCTGCCATCTTGTGCATGTCTTCTTTTCTCTTAACTGCAGCGCCGGTATTGTTGGATGCGTCAAGAATTTCGTTTGCAAGTCTGTCTTCCATGGTCTTCTCGCTTCTCTTACGAGAGAACATTGTCAACCAACGAAGACCAAGAGCCTGACGTCTCTCAGCTCTAACCTCGATAGGTACCTGATAGGTAGCACCACCGATACGTCTTGCCTTAACTTCAAGAACGGGCATGATATTGTTCATTGCCTCATCAAATACTTCGAGAGCCGGCTTACCGGATTTCTCTTCTACCTTTGCAAATGCTCCGTAAACAATCTTCTGAGCTACGCCCTTCTTACCATCTAACATAATGTTGTTGATAAGCTTGGTAACTACCTTATTGTTGTACAGAGGATCTGCCAATACATCTCTTTTCTGAATATGTCCTTTACGTGGCACGGTTCTTCCCTCCTTAACTAATTTGGTTATTACTACGTTAAATCATCGGTACTCACATGTGTTTCCCCAAGTGTTCGCGCTGTATATCTGTATCACAGAATTCCAACACTTCTCTTAGTTCGTTTAGTGAACACAAAAACTCCTACTTCTTAGCGTCTTTAGGTCTCTTAGCGCCGTATTTGGAACGAGCCTGCTTTCTGTTAGCTACACCGGCGGTATCAAGAGTACCACGGATAATGTGATATCTAACACCGGGTAAGTCCTTAACACGACCACCACGAATCAAAACAACGCTATGCTCCTGCAGGTTGTGACCTTCACCGGGAATGTAGCTGGTAACTTCGATTCCGTTGGAAAGACGAACTCTGGCAATCTTTCTAAGCGCTGAGTTAGGCTTCTTAGGGGTCTGTGTCTTAACAGCAGTACATACACCACGCTTCTGAGGAGCGGACAAATTCGTCTCCTTCTTGTGAAGAGAGTTGTAACCCTTCTGGAGAGCAGGTGCAGTAGACTTCTTTGCAGTAGTCTGACGTCCTTTTCTTACTAACTGGTTAAATGTTGGCATTCTGTTTCACCTCTTTCTATATAAGTATTATTTGCAACGCACAAAAAAAGCATCCGCGCGCATGCTATATCAGTATAGCCGTTTGCGGATGCATTGTCAACAAAAAAATTATTTATTTATGAGACTATTTTACAAGAGTAGGGCTGAAATAAGGAATATTCTCTCCGTACAGCGCACGCCATTCCAGCTCCTGCTTCATCTGCTTCTTTCTGCGAAGCTCCTCCACCACCTGTGCCATCACCGCGGTGACGATAATCATTGCACCCAGAATACCAAGCATGGGCTCATATGTAAATCCCAAAACAATCAGTGCTACTGCAATTCCGAAATTCAAAAGAATACTTCCGTTATCACTTCTCATAATCATCCCTCCGTACCACAAATACCTTCCAAATCACTTTATCATTTGTGTCTCTATATAGTAAGACTTTGGTATTTGCCAAAACGGTTCAGGAAAATTAAAAATATTTTAATTAATTCTCAGAAAGCAGAATTTCGATATATCTGTGCAGGGCATCCTGCCACGTAGGAAGCTTTTCAAAGCCGTTTTCTACAAGCTTCTCCTTACTCATACGGCTGTTTGCCGGACGCTTTGCCTTTGCTGCATATTCTGCGGAGGTAACCGGTGATACATTCATGGGAATGCCTGCTTCCTTAAAAATCGCACACGCAAATTCATACCAGGTACAGATACCCTCATTGGTTGCATGGTATACACCGTACTTATCAGTCTGAATCATATCCACCAAAAGCTTTGCAAGGTCATAAGTATAGGTAGGAGAACCATACTGGTCATTTACCACTGTAAGGGAATCCCTTGTCTCTGCAAGCTTTAACATAGTCTTTACAAAATTCTTACCGTTGATACCGAATACCCATGCAATTCTTACAATAAAATACTTATCCAAAGTATTCTGTACTGCAAGCTCGCCCTCGTATTTGGTCTGACCGTAGACACTCTGAGGGTCTCTCTCATCATCAGGCTCCCAAGGGCGCTCACCCTCACCGCCAAACACATAATCCGTGCTGATGTACAGCATCTTAATATCAAGCTGCTTACAGACATCCGCGATATTCTGTGTACCCTCTGCATTTACCTTGCGGCAGATTGCCTCATTGTCCTCAGCTGCATCCACCGCCGTGTAAGCCGCACAGTGAATCACCGCATCCACACCTGCCTGTCCGATTACCGAAGAAACGCTCTCTTTGTCAGTGATATCCATCTCCTCAATGTCTACACCGACTGCTTCCATTCCGCGTCCGTTAAGTTCTCTTACCACATCATAGCCAAGCTGACCCTTGACTCCCGTCACCAAAACTTTCATTACTATTCCATCCTTTATTAACATGCGCCTTTTCTTGCAAGGATAACCCATACCGTCTTAAGCAATATCTTAATATCGAGAAAAAGGCTCCAATTGTCTATGTACTCCACATCCAGCTCTACAATTTCATCGAAGTTCTGAATATTGCTACGGCCGTTTACCTGCCACATACCGGTAAGTCCCGGCTTAATACTGATACGTCTCCACTGGTCACGCTTGTACTTCTCCACCTCATCCAGTGTAGGCGGACGCGTGCCCACCAGACTCATACTGCCCAGGAATATGTTGAAAAACTGGGGCAGCTCATCAATGCTCAGCTTGCGGATAACCTTACCCACTCTGGTAATACGGGGGTCATCCTTCATCTTAAACATGACGCCGCCTTCGATTTCATTCTTAGCCATAAGCTCTTTTTTGCGTTCCTCGGCATCGATATACATACTGCGGAATTTATAAATCTTAAAATGACGACCATTCTGTCCCACGCGGGTCTGCTTAAAAATAACAGGGCCCTTGGAATCAAGCTTGATTGCAATCGCCGTTATCAGCATAATCGGGGAGGAAAGAATGATACCTACCAATCCACCCACAATATCCATCAGGCGCTTTGCCATCTGTTCATAGGTATTCAGTGATATGGTGTGATAGGTAATAATCGGGTAAGTACCTACCGTACTCACATAACTGCTGGCCCTGCGGCGCTTGTACAAATCCACTACCAGACGCACCGTCACGCCCATGGAGATACACAAATCCACATACTGCTGGGTGAAGGGAAGCTCCGCGCCGTCCTTCTGAATGATGTAGAGCTGATCCAAATTGTACGTCCTGATTAAATTCTCCAAATCTTCCAGGCAACCCAGATATGTATCATCCGCAGACAGTTCCATATCCTCGCGCTTCATGGCAATATAGCCGACAGGCTCAATATGAATACTGGTCTTGTCCAGGAAATAACGGAACTTGTTAAACTCTCCAACCTTACCCACAAAGGCCGTGCGGGGAATCGTCTTTCGCTGCAGATACCGCATAAGTTTCTTATTAATGAACATTTTTACACATACCAAAACATACGCGATAAGCAGGAAAACAATATAGAATTTCTTGGTCTTTTCCACACTGGTCATGAAATACAAAAGTGCGGATGTTGCAATCATGGCGGTCAAAAAGGACTTCGTCAGCTTACGATGTACTCTGTCCAGATAGTAAAACAGCGTAACATTGTACAGATAGGCCTCCTTATTTGCAAGCACATATATCAACGTAAATACGCTGAACAAAACAAAAAAGAAAATATGCTGATTTTGAAGCAACTCGCGTCCAAACACGAACACATCCAAAGCATAGGCTATTGCCATAACCAATATATCCATAAGTATCTGAAGTGTATTTGTGTTAGCACCCGTATTGGAACGGTTCATGAACTCACCTCTTCTTGTCGTAATAATAATGCATAATTATCTTTTATTATACTACAGAAATTTATCAAATGCAAACGCTGTTTTTCTCACAAAAATGTGTTAAAATAAGGATATCTGAAGAAGGGAGGAATACAATGGCTACCATTCTGTTAATCGATGACGATAAGGAAGTTCTTCTGCTAAACAAAAAATATCTGACCGGAGAAGGTTTTCAGGTATTTGCAACAAACGAACCCCTAAAGGGTATCGCCTTTGCTAAAAAGAATCCGTTGGACTGCATCATTCTGGATGTAATGATGCCTGACATGGACGGCTATCAGGTCTGCAGCAAAATAAGAGAGTTTTCCTCCGTGCCCATTATTTTCCTTACAGGGAAAGGCTCCGAGGATGACAAGATTCAGGGACTGATTACCGGCGGAGACGACTATATCGTAAAACCCTACAGTCTGCGGGAGCTCACCGCCAGAATTCAGGTAATTCTGCGCCGCTCCGGCAATATAGCCAAGCCCGCTGACAGCAATACTCTGACCATCCGCAACCTTACCATTGACAAGCTGGCTCACAAGGTCTCCTACAAAGGAGAGGATTTGGGGCTTGCCAACAGAGAGTACGAAGTTCTTTTGTACTTCGCCACCCATCCCGATAAGGAAATCACTTTTGAGGAGCTGGGCAATGCAATCTTTGGCAGCTATCAGGACGCTGACCGCCGCTCCATCATGGTAAATGTCAGCCGCCTGCGCAAAAAGATGGCAATTGATTTTGAATTGGAAAACATGCTGGAGACCGTATGGTCCAAGGGTTATAAGTTTATTACAAAATAAGTCTGAACGCAGGAGATTGCATACCATGAGCAAGAATACATTTCAGTCGCCTTCCATAGAAAGCGAAACCATAGAAACACTGTCCGCCAAGCTCCTTGCCACCACGGCAGAGCTTGCCACAGCCAACAAAAAACTAATGCAGGTACAGAAGGAACGTGAGGAAATGTTATCCAATATCTCCCACGATTTGCGTGCCCCCATCACTGCCATCCGCAGTGCCGTGGATTATCTGACCTCCGGACAGAACATCAGCATGGAGGATTACAAGTCTTCCGTGGAACTGATCGACAGGCGCACCCGCAATCTGGAGCATTTAATTCAGGATATGTATTATCTGTTTTGTGTGGAGGATACCTCCAAGGAATTGCAGTTTGAGAAGATAGATGCAGCGCCGTTCTTTGAGACCTATTTTTATGACACGATTATAGACAGCCGCTATGATACTCACGAAATGATTTTGGATATGCCTGAGGATTTAGATTGCACCATATCCATTGATACCCAGAAAATGGTCCGCGTGCTGGACAATCTCTTTACCAACGCAGCGAAATATTCTCCTGAAGATTCTGCCATCACCCTACAGGTATCTGCTACAAATACGGAACTTACCTGTGCCGTGATTGATACAGGCTTCGGCATCCCCGCGGAAGCGCTGGAAAACATCTTCAAACGCACCTACACAGTCTCCTCCGCCCGCACCCCGGGTTCTGCTACAGGAAGCGGCTTGGGACTTTCTATTGTAAAAGCGATTGTGGAGAGACATGACGGAACAATCAGATGTGAGAGTGAAGAAGGGAAGGGAAGTAGGTTTGTGATAACGTTGCCGGTAAAGTGAAGGATACTATGTATGGTAGAGGAAATATGATGGTGAGGCAGGGTGCTGCTACTCGCAGTGCACTGTGAGCACGCCGGTCCTTAGCGAGGTATAAGGCGCAGGAAATGCGCCTTCGAGCTTAGTACCGCTGCGATGCGAACCGTAGCGAGAGCGTGCCTGCGATAGTAGTCCCTGCCTCTGACATCACATTTACTCTACCCGTAAAAAGCCCCGTTACAGAGCGTAATGTACGCTTTGTAGCGGGGTTTCGCTAATTCTAGGCTTCGCCCAGTTCATTCACTTTCTTATTCTCAATCTTTACTTCCCTATCACAATACTTAAGCACGCTCATACGATGTGTGATAACCAGACAGGTCGGCTTGGGATTCTGTCTGTTGATACCCTCCAGCACGGAAAGCTCCGTAGCTTCGTCCAACGCCGAGGTTGCCTCGTCCAGGATTAGGAACGGCGCCTTACGCACAAGCGCTCTGGCGATGGCAATTCGCTGTGCCTGTCCCTCCGATAAGCCATGCCCCTTCTCCCCAATTACGGTATCCAGACCCTTAGGAAGATTCATAATGAAATCATAGCTTGCAGTCATGCGGAGCGCTTCCAGCATTTCTTCTTCCGTAGCATCCAAGCGTCCCATACGAATGTTTTCACGGATGGTTCCGCTAAACAAGGTATTTCCCTGTGGAACATAGGAGATAAACTCACGACAGGTCGCATTGGTAAGCTCTTCTTCACCTGCGGCATTATAAAAAGTCACATTACCGCTATCCGGCTTCATAAAGGACATCACCAGACGAATCAGTGTGGTCTTACCGATACCGGACTCACCCACTACTGCAATCATCTCACCGGGCTTCACCTCCAGATTTACATCCTTAAGCACCTGCTCATCCGAATAACCGAAATCCAAATGCTCTACCTTAAGGCCGACATTCTCAGCCGCGATATTCTTATCAGAATACTCCTCCAGCGCAATATTCTGCAGTTCAATTACTCGTCCCGCGGAAGCAAGCACTGATACCGCTCTGGGAATCTGCTGCGCCAACATCATAATCGGAGACTGTACCCTGTTTACCAGTGTCAAAAATACAGACATGGTACCATATGTAATCGCCTTGGAGGCCACCTGCAGTGCACCGTAGGTAAATGCTACAATATATCCGAGCTGAAAAGACATAGACATAGAAGTAGAGGAAATCACACTAAGCTTTGTCTTTTTAAGCACCCAGAAAAATCTGTTCTCCCTTAGCTCTACCAATCTGTCCGTCGCGTACTGCTCATTCGCAAAAGACTTCATAATCAATAGGTTTGCAACGCTCTCCTGCATAAAGGAGCGATACGCAGCTTCTGTTTCCTGCACCTTCACCTGCAGCTTCTTAAGTTTCCCGCCAAACCACCAGCCGGTAACCACCGCCACCGGAGCAATCAAAAGAGCAAACACTGCCAACAGGGGCGAAAAATAGAACAAGGTAAAGAACACCATAATAAGCTCAATCACTAGTGTAATAATCTCCGGTATAGTGGTAATAATACCATCCGCAATGGTTCCCGCGTCACTTGTCAGTCTGGTCATCAAATCGCCGGTATGATATTTTTGAATATCCAAAAACTTCGACCGCAAAATCTTATCATAAATCTGTTTCCTGATGCCAAAGGAAAAACGCTCTGCAAGCATGGTTCGAAGAAGTGTCAGCACAATCCCCATCAGCTGCATAAGCACTATCATACCGAAATAAACGGCAATCATCCAAAGCACTTTGTTTTTACCGCCATTCGTCGCACTGTCTATAATATTCTTGGATACCAGCGCCATCACAAGCGCAATCACCGAGCTGAAAATATTTAAAAACATCACCAGCGCAATTCTACCAATAAATGGCTTGGAATAATGCCCAAGCCATTTGATATAATGCATCTGGTTCTCTCTGTCCTTCCATAAAGCCTTAGCCTTTTGAATCTTACCCATGCATCCTCACCTTTATACTGCTTCGATAATTCCGAAGTTCTCCAAATTTGTTAAGAAGTCCAAAACTTCCTTCTCGCACTGCTCAACAGTAACATCATACTCCTGCAACAGCTTGTCCATAATATCTGCTACAACTACATCATCCGCAAGCATTTCCCAGATATCATTGCCCACACCTTTAATCATGAAATACTTACCCTGCTCAAAGTCCACCATAACCTTTTCACCGGAAAGGTCTGTTACATTTAGCTGCTTCTTAATCTTAATCTTTGATGTTTTATTCATACCTAACCCTCCAAATACTGTAATATATTTAAATTCTACTACAAATGTAACAATATTGCAACATCTCCATAGCCATTATTACACATTTTGCACTGTTTTAACAATATATTCTGTACGTTCCTGCACCGTATCTCCTTCCAACGGTCTTCCGATTAGATACATATTCATTTTTGACGCAAGCTCTAGACATTTTCCGCCAACTGCCGGAGAGTATTTCTCATCACGCAACAAATTGCGTAAAAACAGGTTGTTGACGCACACATGAAACTTATTCATTCCCGTAACTTCTTCCGTCACCAGTTCCGAAGCATTCCTCAAACATGACAAATAGAAAAATGCGGCTACTTCCTTCCCTGTCAGGTCAAATTCACCCTTGTACGGAACCAGAAACTTGTCCTTGTCTTCATCAATGTAAATAAGCTCGTCCATGTCAAGATTTTGTTGCTCCACTACATCTCTGCAGAGCTTCTGATAGGGAAACGCCGGATAACAAACCGCCTTACCGTCTTCCAATCTAACCAATGCCATATCATCTGCCATCAGCGAGAAACCCGCTTCCAACAGAGCCGTAGTAGTGGTGGATTTACCGCTTCCGCTTTCACCTGCCACCAAAACAGCCTTTCCATCCTTGCACAAAGCGGAACAATGAATTGCCATCTCTCCCCGTTGTAAGAATGCCATGGATAAACCATATCCCAAAAGATATATTTTTAAATAATCTTCCCGCATCCCAGGCTTCAATTCATATGTAATATGCTTTCCGTCTTTCACCGTAAACCAGCAGGTCTTATTAATCAGCCATGAAAAGTCCTTACCGAAAAACCACTGCCGTTCATTCTCTCCATCCTTTATCTCCTGCGGGATAATATCGGAAAGAATGACAATATCCGCTTCCTCTTCCTTTATCTCCTGACCTTTTACCAGCTGTGGAAAAAATAAGTCTGAGTACAACTTTTTCCCATAAAGTACATAACTATACATAAGCACAACCTTTCATCAATAAATATTTATATTTGTCTTGAAAAAGAAATCAAATTCTGAAGGCTGAGACAATTGTCTATACCACCGAATATTGCCATATCCAACGCCTCATTCGCATTATCGTATGGTTGCTTAGACCACTTTTCCAAATACTCCATATCAAGACTTTCGCTCCAATATTCTCTATCCAGCATTCCAAAGAGACGCTGTTTTCGTTCCAAATATTCTACAACGTCCGGCTCCCCCTTCTCGATATTTCTCCAACTGGTATCTTCCTTACCGGTCAGTTCATATAAGGATTTCGGCATAATATCTTTAAACGCTTCCCTAAATATGTAGCGACTCTTTTGATTTTTGGTATACATATGTCTGGGGATAGATACCGCATAATCGATCACTCTGTAATCCAGATAAGGCGCAATGTAACGCGCGCCGCAATATGCGCCAAGCAATGCCACTACGTCCAGACGATTTCTGCTTCCGCCATTCCTAACATACATTTTCGGGTCATAATGAAACGGATTACTCTCCCCTTTGTCCCGATAATGCATATTAACATAATCCTTCTTTAACATAGCTCTGGCTACAAACACACTCACAAAGGGACTTCTCACTTTCTTACCTGTGTCAAACAAATTTTTATGGCATCTGATTATCGTTTTATACAGCCGGTGACGTTCCCCCCTTGTACTGTCCCACATATATTGAAAATAGTGCTTATACTCTCTGTTATAAAACATTTCATAAGGGCTGGAACGATGACTAACTCCTTCATCCCCGCCATGCCCCGTAAATACCACTTTACAGCCCTGATTGTTAACATATTGGGCCACTTGGCAAATCTGAAGAGTATTGATATAAGGCGGAAACACATAGCGTCTGTAAAATCCGGCGTTCACATCCGGCTCCATACCGATATCACGCATCTTATCTGCAATTACACTGTCTTTTCCAATGCGCGTCACTTTACCCCTATAGTGGCAGGAAATATTCTCCTGCTTACATATATCCTCCACAATCAGCCTTTCGTCTGCCTCTGCATAGGGGATTTCCTCCGGAGATGCCGACCAGGAAACATAAACAGCCTCTCTTCCCAATCTGTGAATCAGTATATCTATCACACTGGAATCCAGCCCGCCGGACAGTTCAGCGCCCATAGGTCCCGATATTACATCCAATCTTCTCTGCACGGAATCTGTAATTAATTCCCGCATCCGTTCTATATATGCAGCTTCTGAAGCAAGACGCACCTTCTTCCTTCCCGCCTGCCAATAAGCAGTGGTCTTTGCCTGTAATATCCCCTCTTGCAAAGTAATAATCATATAAGAAGCCGGTTTCACGCAGAAAATATTCGCAAATTCTGTGTTTTCAGTCCCCGAATATATGGTGCCTGCCAATTTGCTGCACAACCACTTTCCATTGACAGAAGCATCCGTACCCTGCATAGATATCGGTCCTCTGATATCTGTAGAAAAAACCAATTCATTTTCGGTCATGTAATAGAATAGGGGACGTACACCCATGTGGTCGCGAAACAATGTCAACATTTCCCTTTCCGGATCATATACTGCACCGGCAAAATCACCATTAACCTGTTCAAGACTCGCAAATCCGAACTTTTCTATGTAATCAAACAGCAATTCCTCATCCGAAAGCGCATCCGAAAACCTTCCCTTTTCAAGAAGCTCTGCCCTATTGTAAAGCAATACATCAAGCACTGCATATTTTCCATTTCTCACCAAAACCGGACTACTTACGGGTGCAGTTTCCGAATATTTCTCATATGAACACCCGAGATATACCTTCTCCTGTACGCACTTCTGCTCAACTGTTACCCCATAGGCCTTATTCCAACGCGCCAGCCTATCTATATCCGCTTCAACATATGTCCTTTTATCCAAGTGAATTAACACACCATAAATTCCGCTCATATCATTTATCCTCTGTTTTCTGAATATACTAACAAAAAAAGCCTTGTCAAAGTATCTTTGACAAGGCTTTTTTCAATTTCTTATGACAAAGTATCAGGAGTAGAACTGTTATTACCATCATCCTTACCAGGGTTGCCGTCACCGTCGCTGTCCTTACCATCAAATAAGTCGTTATTCCAGCCAACGCCATTGTGGCTGAATTCTACATAAGAGTCCCACTGTCCATGAGCGGTCTCCTTAATGCTAAGTTCTACTACTTCTGCTGTCTTCCAAGTCTTCATTTTGAAATCCTCCATTTTGTTTGTTAATTTATTTTGTGTAGTGCTTTGTTATGTGCTTATCATACTCGGTACTATGGTCATAGTCAACAATTCTAACAACAATGATAGAAGTTGTTATTTTTCACCATTTTTAAAAAGCACCCAAGAGAGGAAATCACCGCCAGCTTCGCTACCATGTCCTTGCCCATGGCACCGCCGTTAGCTTTTGCTTCTTCCAACAGCTTCTGTAGTTTTTCAGCGTCCAAATACTCCTTTAATTCAGGCTCTTCCAATATAGTATATAATTTATCTTTAATTTTCTCCCAGTCTCTGTTTACGCGGTAATCAAAATCTGCCGCCTGTCTGCCTCTTCCCAAATGATTATCCAATATCCTGTCAGGCACATAGCCTCTCATATAATCCCTGACTGCCCTCCGCTCCTTGCCACCGCGCACATAGCAGTCAATGGGAAGTACCATACATAACTCAATCATATCCTTTGACAAAGTAGGGTCTAACGGTAACACACCGTATTTCAGGCTTCCATAGGTATCAAAAAATCCCATATGCTGAAATACCTGAGGCATAAAGCAAAAGCCCTTTCGCTGCTTTCTTGAATCCAGAAAACCCGTGCCCCGGCTTTTTTTAATCTTCCGCTCCCTCGCCAAAAGATGATAACACTTAATATCCTCCGCCCGTATGAAGCAGTCTTCTCCATACGTAAGAGGCGTAAATTTTTCATCTCTTACTGCTTCCAGAAACACCTTAATAAGCTTCTTGGATGAAACCCCGCGGAATCTGCAAAACGACTTTGCCTCCCGATACGCTGCCACCAAATGCCCTGACAAACATTTCTGATATAAATAGGTTAAAATATTTCCATAGGAAATGGTGGCATTTCCGTTTTGACCGGACAATAAGATACTGCAGCCGTCCCGCTTCGCAGTAGCCCTTATTTCCTCCAGTGCGGTCATATTTAACACAGGCTTTACCGGTTCCCTATAAATATCTGCATAAGCTTCTATGTTCGTAAAACAATTCCTGTCACTGACATCAATAAACTTAGAAATAATATTGGGATACATCTTCTGATGCTCCAGCACCATATCCGTCTCATTTTCTATCACAAATCTGCTGTTGTGAAATTCAAAATCCTTTGCCGGCACTGAGGTATAGCCATACAGCTTCTTTCCTTCCCGTGCAAGCTTCCTTGCAGCGAAGTCACCTACCGCCGAGGAATCCAAACCGCCGCTTAAAGAAATACCCGTTTCGCCTCTTGCACGTAACATACTGTTCAGGGTTTGCTCAAAGGTTGTAAGAAAAAGCTTTTTGTAATCTTCATCCTTATAACCCGGAAATTTTCTCTTCCTTTTCAGCGGATTCCAATAAGTAATCTTTTCAGCCGTACCGTCCGCCACAGATATCTTTACATAACAGCCGGGCTCCACATGATATATTCCCTCATATACCGTAATACGGGGAATACGCAATGTATCTGCCGTACAATCTGTAAACGCCGCTGTTATCCACTCTCTGTTCAGCTTAATTCTTTCTTTTCCCATATATGCCAACATTGGCTGATATAGGGTGGAAAAACACACCTCTCCGGTCATATATGTATAGGAAAGATATCTCTGCGCAAGATGATCCGTATATAAAAGCAGCTCATCCTCATCCATCTTGTACACCGCAAAGGCAAAAGAACCCTTCAAACGCTCCACAAATCTCTCGCCCCAACATAAATACGCATGATATGCCAATAAGGCATCTCCCATTGCGCTGTAGGCTTCGCTTGTTGTGGTATCCGCATCCATTAGCCCTTCTATTATTTCATTTCTATTCAAAAGATAACAATCTGCTACAAAGAGAAGCTTTCTCTCCATGTCCCAAATTGGAGATACATCCTTTACCGCTTCTTCCGTAAAATACTGATGACCACATGCAAAATAGCTGTTATCCCGGTGTTCCTCTCCCAACCGGTCGATGACAAATTCCTTCATACTGTCACGCATATCCGCTATCTTTTGCGTATCTATCGATTTATCTTTTGTGATTACTCCCCAAATTGCTGCCAT
Organism: Lachnospiraceae bacterium; assembly: GCA_015056975.1. Taxonomy (GTDB): domain Bacteria; phylum Bacillota; class Clostridia; order Lachnospirales; family Lachnospiraceae; genus Acetatifactor. The sequence goes on from SVFG01000015.1 coordinate 14,425, forward strand.
GCAAACCCTCTCTTTTATCCCTTCGTCAGTTCTATAATCCTATCTGTAATTTCTGCAACCGTATCCTTTCCCTGCGGTCTGCTGATTGCATAGACTTCTACTTTGCCCGCAATCTCCAGACATCTGTTCCGCTCCTCCGGCGGAAAGAATTGAAATGCCTGATACGCATCACGCAAAAACAGATTTTTCATAATGCCGTTCCACTTGGCAAGCCCTTTCAGCCGCTCTACCTTGACTACATCACCTTCATATTTATCTATGAGGAATATCGCACCCAGCTTTTTGGCATCCGGGCAAAACTGCTCTTCATTTATGTAGGCAAATTTATCTTTTCTTTCATTTATATAAAATAGGGACGCATCCTGCATTGACTCTGCCACATCTCTGCATACCTTCTGCTGTGGAAACGCAGGCGGCACTATCATATCATTTTGCATATCTATCATAGCGATATCATCTACCAGATATCGATACCCGGCATCCAATAGGGATAACGTCAATGTGGATTTCCCTGCTCCACTGTTTCCTGCAATCAGCACTGCCCTGTCATGCATTTCCAGCGCACTGCAATGTATCGCAGGCATTCCTCTCTGCTGAAACAGATATGCCATACACCACCCAAGCACAAAGGAAGCCACATCATCTTCAGTAGCATTTTCTGCTGCTTGTATCATTATCTCGTTTCCGTTTGAAATCACGAATATGCCGGTATCATTGATAAACCATGCACGATTCGGCGACATAGAGCTGGAAATCCCTTTATCTATGCTTCCCTCTATATCTTCTGTCACTGCACCATAATGAATAAAAACTTCCTCCGAATCACCCGTGTATTGCTCCAGTTGATATAACCGTATTTCCGAGCTGATACCCAATCCATAAATCAAGTAATGAAACATATCCCCACCCATTTCTATCAATTTTGTTACATTTCTTTACACTCCTATTTTCATTTGTTATTATAACATCAACGAAAGCAAATAACAATTCATTTTAAACATGAAGGGAGATTAAATTATGAAGACTTGGGAAAGCGCAGCAATCGTAGAATTAGAAATCAGTGAGACCGCACAGGGTGGAAAAAATCTTGATCAGGTTGATAACTATTGGACTGACAAGGAGACTGGTGATTTATATGCTTCTTACGCAAGCGGTGGCGACATGACCGGTGATGAGTTTCAGGTAATTAAATAATTTTACTAAGCTGAAAGCGAGGCAAAATGCCTCGCTTTTTATTTGCTTATTTATTACATATAAAACTTATCTACCACCGCATATCCGTCGTTTGCTCCATTTCCTCCGGTTACATACATTGCTCCGCAACGAAGCCATGCGTGAGCCACCATCTTACCCTCATCCATCTTGCATCCCAGATACATAGTGGAATGAATCTTTTTTCTTTTGAGCAGCTTCTGCGCTGTCAAAGCACGTACCAGGCATTTGCTCTCCCATGAGGTTTTGTTGCAGATACGGTTTACAATACGGGAAATACTCGCCGCGTATTTGTAAATCTCCATGGGCTCCTGCTCCACAGATTCCTTCCCCTCCTCACCCCAATGCTTCTTCATATGCTTTGGCTTGATTAAGAGAATCTGTATCCGGAATATGGCTGCGTACCAGTAGGATAGCAGGGTTTCTGTTTTGAATTTGTTGTCGGTGATAAAGTTATATAAATTTGCCATAGTATGCACCCTTTATATTTTCCCTTGTAAGATTCTTTTCACTGTCCCCAGAAAAATCTTTAGTTTTTCCTTTTTTGTTGCATTGCATGAATAAGCTCTAAGAACGCTTTTATCATATTTAGGTGTTTTCCTTCCGCAAACATGATATCCTAGCACCTTGGCCCTCATTGTTGCTTTTCTTACATACTGATACTTTTGAATAATCTGTAGTTGTTCCAAATCTTCCCATTCTTCTGCTACAAGAACACCTGCTTCAACCGCATCTTTCATCAATTTCAGCCCAGCCTCATTACGAACAAAAACAATGTTTCTTCCATCTCGTTCAGAGAAATCCGGTTGATTGTCTTTAATATACCATCCGTCTCCACAAGCAATATCTGCCGCTTCTCCAATTCCATCAATACATAATCTGCAATACGGATGTACATCTCTGCCTAATATATCCCCCCAGGCTTTACCATATTCCATTCGATATTCATTACCCGCTTTATCAACTGCGGTAGCATCTCCCGGCCAACCATTTCCTCGGTATGATAAGGATACGCAATCCTCTTCTCTACAACCTAATTGTTTTAGTAGCTCCTTATTTGCATCCTTGCTGGGAAGACCTGCACAAAAGAAGGACAACAAGTACAATATATTCCGATACTTATCGTCAAATTCTCTTAGTCTCCTTAACGCCACAATATCACAAGGCTTTCCGATAGCTGCATATCGCATCCCTTCTTTTATCTGCTCTGACAAATTTAGCCAGGGAACTGAAATTGCATATCTGGAACCGCTGCATTCAAGTACCTGTTCTTTGCTTTCGCTAACTCTGCAAATCGTCTCAGTTGGCTTCTCCTTACTTGCACATACCTGAATAACACCATCCACTTTTCCCGACTCTAAAAGATATATTGCAAGAGCAGTTAACACACCTCCACTAGACGCCTGTTTTCTGACAACTTCATCTGACGCATGGGCTCCTACCGCTTTCAAAACCTTTCCCCACATGTCCGCATTTTGTTCCAAATTAACATGTGTATCTGCTACAGGACATACCGCCTGTAAAAATTCATCAGTCTTTTCATCCTTGTTCAAAATCGGAGATAAATAACCTTTTTGAGCTTCTTGCATTTCAATTCCCAACTCCGACTTACACAATCCGCAGCCAATACAATATTCATTACAAATTTTGACAATATTCATATCATTCCCAGCTTTCATTCTTCACAGGATTCAAATCCTAACGTTTAAAATGCAATCCCATGTTTTGGTAAATGGTCTGATAGGTCTTTACCTTATCCTCCTCAATTTCCTGTAACATCTCCCGTTTATGAACACCTTTTTTCTTAAATAAACCTCTGCAAAATCGAATCCCCCATGCTATAGGCAACAGCCATGCATGCTCTTCTAACCACGGATAGTATTCTGCCATATATGATACCGGCGGGAAATAGTACCACCGCTTCAATTGACTGGGAGTTGCTTCTTTTCCCTTCATTTTTTCTTCCGCAAATTTATTCCAGATACCGTTTTCATCTTTACCGTAAATACCGCTATCCATCATGTATAGGAACAAATCTTCATAAAAGCCGCTACTCTTTTCACCCTTCAACCAGATATTTGCCAGTTTCTCCATATGCTCCGTAAATTCCAGAATACCGCACTTCTTCAGTTCTTCCTTCAGATATGCTCTATCCATCACAGAACCAAATTTTTCCTGATATACATACACATCTACAATATTGCGGATACCACATCCCCTAGCATAAAAATGCTTTGCCATATGTGCCATCATATACACATAAAAATCCTCTGTGTTAAAATCATAGGTATACTTCATGCCCTCCCTGAGAATTGTCTTTGAGAAGCTTGAAAAATACCGATGTTGCTCACCATCCACAGTCTTATCATACATGACACGATGTGCTTCTACCACCATCATAGGCGGCTTCTGATAAATATCATGATGCTTAATAGACTGCAACAGGCTATATCCCATATCTTTTAAGATGTCTGTAGCTGTATTCATGCAATCCGCATCAATCAGCACATCAATATCGCTCATCTCTCGCATTTCCGGTCTGGGATAAATAAATTTCATCCGAGCACCTTTCATAGGCTGATTTTTCACACCAGCCTCCTCAAAACGCTTCTCCATTGCTTTCAGTTCAGCAACCTGCGTCATGGTACGCATCAAACTGACCATAACGCACTTTTTCATAACTGCCTTATGTTCATCCGAAAGGTTGTCCAGCTTAAGCAACGCCCCTAAAAGCAGATAATCCATATGGTTTCTGCTAGCTATTTCAATGATTTGCTCTACCACAATCTCCTGCGGGAGCTCCATTGGCTTTCTGTCTTCTAATTGTGAATTTACTAGTTCTGCCAGATAATTGCTAATACTTCCATCATTTTTCTTTTTTGGCCCCCCTAAAAGTTTAGTTCTCTTTGTTCTCGGTTACTATCTCTTTTAATTTTCTTCTGAACTCTTCTTGCAATATTGCCACCTGTTTCATAGAAGCATCAACATTTTTCTTCACTTTTTGATAATCCTCTATATACCCAATTGTCTTGGTCAATGCCTGTTGGGTTTCCTCCGTACAAGCATGAATAGTATAGTCATAACCGATGCTGTTGTACAAGCCTTCGAATTTTCTACTGTACGAAAAAGGTATAGTCGCCACCCCGGAAGAGAACGATGCTATAGTCGCATGCATACGAGCTCCCACCAATACATCCATTGTAGAAATATATGCTTTGGCATCCATAGGTGACTTGAATGTATTTGCAAGATGTGTTTTGGGATATTTTTCATGCAATTCACAACATACACTGTAATCGTTTTCCACACCATCACCGCACTCTGTTCCCACATGAGATATGAGATGCACTTTATAAATTGGATTTTTGCTTAGAACGTCCAATAATTCTTCGCAATACTGTCGATAATCTACCGTAAGCGGTAACTTGGCATGACTATATCCGCCATTCCACAAAAGTCCTGATAAATTAACACCTACATTTATTTTATGTTCCTCTTTATCATATGCCGTTTTATCATAAGGCAATGCAAATGCCACATCCGCAACAATGTCTACCTTACGTTTCGACAGTTCTGTTGCTAATTCTCCGGACATCCTATCCCTTGCAAATACATAATCACTCTTACATAAAACATATCTCGCCAATCTCTTGACCATTTTCCCCTCATACGGTCCATAGGTTTGAGGGCCTAAAATAAATTTAGCGTTACTTTTAAGCGCCATCAGCTTTATAATGGTTGCCATAAAAAAGCGTTTTTTGCCATATATATCAGAAAAACTATCTCCTCCGGTAAAGTCTACAATCAAGTCGCTTTGTTTAAATAATTTGCGTAAACTACGCCAAAATGAAAGACTTTTATATCGTATTTTCAGACACGATACTTTCTGTCCTGTATCCGGAACTGCTATTTTGTCAGAGGGTGCAAACACTACAGCCGTATACTCGCAATCCATCCCTATTTGTGATGCTATTTTACTAAATTCATTTACAAAAGAATAAGATAGCGCCTCACACCCAAAATTCAATATTGCAAATTCCAAACCTAATAATGTTACTTTCATACTGTCTCCTCAATATTCCTTACAGAAAACGCTCAAACACCGAATATAATGCAATCGCGATAATACCTGCTTTTAAGGAACAACAAAACTTAAAATGGTCATCGCCTAACCATAGTAAAACCAAATAATATATGACACACGCCACCACGAACACAAGTATAAACAAAATCATGTTATACCGTTTGTATCGGATATCATTTCCTCTTTCGTCAAAGGATTCATCTGCAAGCCGTTTGGTAACAGTCTTTACCGGAATCTTAATTAACAACATTAGCACCAAGGTAATGCACCCTATAAAGAAAGCGATTGTAAAATTCATTTCTCATCACCTCCGCCAATACACATCTGTTCAAACACCGCATATTCCGTCAAAGCAACGGCACCACTCATCAGTGCGCAGGGCATTGACATATGAATCAGGGGGGAAATCAACGACAATACCCAAAACATTAGAAATCCCAACAGCATGGTAATAGGAATTAGTATACCGTTCCATAGCTTTTGTTTTTCCTTATCATCGGTTTTTGCTGCAATCCATTTTTTAACCGGTTTTTTTATCAAAAACATTAGCAGAAACGTAATACTTCCCGACAATACATAGTGTAAATCATAAATATGGGATTTACAGTAACTCAATATTTTTCTCATACCTTTACTCCTATGCCAAGGATTCTAAGTATTCCTCGATGGACTGAATAATAACATTTGTATTGGACTGATAAGTACGGTACTCTGTGTTCAGAGCTGTTTGATAACAAGCTCCCAACTGCTCCAAATCATAGCAGGCACAGATAATCCCTAAATCATCAAACTGATGCAACAATTGAAGCTGATGATCATCCACATGCTCACCATACTGCGCAAGTCTGGGAACCGCAATTACCTTCTTACCCTTTTTTACAGCTCCGATAATAACGCCTGTACCGCCATGTGTAATGACTGCATTGCAAGAATCCATTGTCTCAGCAAACTTTTCTCTGTCTAAAAAGTAAGTGTATTCATAATGCTTCGGCGTATAGGTGCTGGCTCCTATTTGCGCAAACACTTTATCCTTTATCACGCCGGCTTCCACCAACTCATCTATCTTTTTGAGAAGACGGTCAAACTGAAACTTCTGAGAACCTAATGTAACAAAAATCATCAATATATCCCTCCCTTAAATATGGCTTTGGGATATAGCTTCAACATCTCTTCCCACTGTACATAAAACTGATCCGCAAACTTATATAACAGCTTACCGCTGAGTGTCTTTGATGTAACCTTCGCAAAGGATTCTATATATATCAGTTTGCCGCCAAACAGCTTCATCAACAAAGCTAGCGGTACAATAGCCAATACGCCCGTGGTAATCATTACCTTCGGTCGTTCCTTAATGATAATACTCAAGGCCCGGAAGCTGTTACCTATAAACTTCGGAATAAACAGAAGCTCCTTACGGTTAATCTGCTTCATATAATAGGTTTTGACATCTGTCTTTCCCATGCTGTAATCAGTTTTTTCAGTCACTAAAATACTATCGTGCTTCTCCATGAGAGGTTTCAGCATCATAAGCTGCTCAAAATGCCCTCCGGAGGAAGCTGCAAATACGATTTTCAATTATTTATACCTCTATTTGGATTTATATGGAATAAGACCCAAAATCATATCCTTGTTCTGTTCACACTGTGCAACACTGTAGACCTTTACAGAGAAGAATTCTTTTACAAAAATAAAACCTGCCGATAACATCATACCCGCTGCAGTAAACAATAACATAACTAACTTCACGTTTAATGAATTCACTGCGTAATACCCTTGGGCTATATCCATAACCTGTACAGAACTGGTACCCAACATACTATTAATCTCATCCGCAAACGCATTGGCCATTGCATTAGTAATATCAACTGCATTTTCCGGAGTCGGAAGTGTAGACACCAATGTCAAGGAATATCCGTACTTCTTGGAATCTCTGTTTGCGCCACTCAAATAAATACGTCCGCTATTTACCATAGCCCGCAAATATTCACCGGTAATATTAGTTCCTACCAGTTTTTCTGCAGCTCTCTCACACACTCTGGACGTACCAATTAATCCGGAATATGTATTCATAACGGTTACACCTGCATTAGATTCTGTATAGGAACCGTAAACCACACTATAGATGGTAGCATTTGAACGATAATTCGTTTTTACGCCAACAATTCCGACAAATATCAGAGACGCGCAAAAGCCAATTAAGGTGCACATAACCACTATCATTTTTAGCTTCCATAAACGATAAAAGGCAACCTTTACATTTTCCAGAATATCATAGTCTGCTGTTTCTAATTCTTTTATATCAACCTTCATTTCATCCTCCTATCTTCTTCTGCGAATCACAAAAACGGATACGGCAAGAATCAGAAGAATAAAAATTCCTCCTACACCCATTAATATGTTTTTGTCAATGGACTCTTCCTGCGGAATCTCCACAACATCTGTGCCTGTATTACCCTCTGCCGTTTTCTTAATCACATTAACTGCTGTCGAACTTACAACAATACTCTGTGTCTGCTCCGCTTCATCATCGTAATATAGTACCAGCTTTGCTTCATACACACCGGGAGTACCTATCATTGGAGACAAACTCTGCGTACGCGTTACTCCGGGGGTAAGCGTTCCTATTGCACTTTTGGTAATCGTTTCTCCATCTATTTGCAGTTCCAAAGATACATTACGCACATTAGAATCTCCCAGAACCTTAAAGGATACATATGTGGACGCAATTTCATCAGTATACATTTCGGCAGGTATGCCGGCTGCCAGTATAGTAAACGGAGAGTCCACTCCCATAGGTACTCGCAATATGACAGAATTACCAACCGTACTATTTGTATAAACAAGAAAATCCAAATAATCCATCGTCAGTTCTTCCATTGTTGTATAACTGAAACTAACTTCTGTCACTTCATCCGGATCTAATTTATCAATCTGAACCTGCGGTACTGTCCCATACACCGGTTGTACTCCATTTGGGCTGTTAACAGTTACCATAACATCGTATGCAACAACTGATTTGCTAGTGTTACGTATATATAGCGTCAATGTAAACTCTTTTCCCGGAACTACTTTTTCGGATGTCAGCTCATAACTGTCTATCAAAATATACGGTAAATCTTTAATCTCTGTGGCATGTACCGCTTTTCCCTTGCTCCAAAACAATATACAAGCAATGCAACTACAGGTAATTATCTTACACATTAGTTTCATTTTCTTTTACCTCCTTTTTTGAAAGAGCTTTATACTTCTTTCGTGCTGCACCTGTTAATTTTTGTTGTCCTCTCTTATCAATAAAATAGTAATCAAAATCCTTCATATTCTTAGCATATACATCCTTTTCCACTTTATTAATTATCATCCCATAATAATTCTGTACAAAAGGAGACACCTTTCTTTTTGCATCCTTAATCTGTCCCTTTCTGGTTTCACCTAAAGCCGTTAGCAAAATAATGCCATCAACCTTTCCAAATAAAACTTGTGCGTCTGGGACAATATTGATAGAAGGCAAATCAAAAATAACACAATCATACTGAGACTTTACTACATCAATCAATTTCATCATTTTGGTCGAGCACAGAATTCTGGTTGCATTTTCAAAATAATCTCCACAAGGAATATACTTTAATCCTTCAACATTCGTATCATAAACAATCTCATCAATCTCATTATTCTCCAAGGATTCTTCCAAAAGATAATTTGCCAACCCAATTGTTGTCTCTTTATTTAGCTTTTTATACTCGATTGATTTTCTAACATCACAATCAACCAATAGTGTCTTTCGGTTGGTATTTGCTACTGCTATAGCCAAACTGATACAGGTCGTTGTCGTTCCTGCAAGTGGAGAACAACCTGTCAGCAAAATTGTCTGTCCACAGTTCTCTTCTTTCCTCTTATTAAACACCTCAACTACAATACGGTCTATTGCCGCATTCACAATTTGACTGGAATTCTCATATAAATTTATTGTTCTCTTTTCCTGTTTCATTGTTTATCCTTTCTATGCCTACGCATTTTCACTCTTGAACATATCAGATTTCCTATATAGCCACCTTGCATAAAATAAAGCCAAAAACAAATATGAAAATTTTAATGTCTGTAAGGCATCGACATACCATAGGCTTGCAAAATACATAACCAACCCTACTAATATAATCTTCGCAAAATTGTCTCCTTTAACGATATCCCTTAGTAATACAAACAAAGCCACTAATAAGTATAAAACATACGCAATAAGTCCCGGATACGCAAATTTAATATACTGTGCAACATAGTAATTATCTATCGACTCAATAAACACACCATTAATTTCCGCTCCGGAAAATTTATTACCACGCCCCACTAATGGATTCAGCCAATCCAGTGTAAATATATATGGTAATGCCTTTCGATAATTGGTGCTATCTTCCAAACGCTGCGTATCAATACCAAAATTGGCTGCATACGTTGTTCCAAAAACCTCATCTATTACACTTGCAATCTGTCCTAATAAGTACTGACCAATACTCGTTTTTTGAATCACCATCAGCACAGCTCCCAATGCCACAATGGCTGCCAATGCGTAAAACAGAGTGATTTTTTTATCACGCCATGAACTTAGCAGGAATATAACCAACACTTCTACAAAGAAAAAAGCTAATGCCGAACGCGAACCTGTCAAGAAGACATTTATACCCAAAATCAAAAACAACAATGGACGTTGAAATAAATAAATCCTCTTTTTATCCATATCGTAACACGCTGCCGCCACCAGAATAAGCAACAATAATCCGTATCCCAACGAATGTCCACAAGGCCCCATGATACGATAATGACCTGAGCGATAATAATTGGTTACTTTGTTGGGCACCGTTGATAAAAACTGATGAAAAATAGATTTACCATATACGAATTCTGTCAATCCGTATATCCCCAAAAAATAGGCACAACCAATCGTTATTTTCCACGTTGTCCTAAATCCCACCACATATCGTATTCCGTATATCAGATAGAAAAATGTCAGCACTTCCAAAAAGACCATAAAAAACGCGTTTATATCAACTCTGAATACCATTGTGTATCCTGCAACCATTAAATACAGAATAAGCGGATACACTACTTCACACTTTATAATGGTATGATAAAAATGTGTCATCAACTTGGAGTTCATTATAAAGTACATCGTAATAAAAATCACCGCAAATCTTGTACAAGTCAAATCCACACCTATGTGAACTCCAAAATACTGTGGCATAACTATCAGACTGATTATCAAAAACAAATATAAACCGCGGAGAACTTTCAGATTCCCCAATTCTGCTTCTTTGGGTTGGTTCATACTTACTCCTTTATCTCTTTAATTTGCCTTTTAATTTATAATACATACGAGGGAATAATGCTATCAGCAGGCTCTTTTTATCAGCATTCCATTTCAATTGACGCACCATGTATCGAAACATGGCAATAACTTCCTCCACCCGTTTCTTATCTGCCTCTGAGTCACATCGGATATGTGCCATTGCATCCATTTCTCCTTTGGCACTGCGAAGCACTCCCGGCAGCAATTTGTTAAGTTTTAAGCTTTGATATATTAAAAACCTTTCATACATTGCTTCTACGCCATCTAAGTATTTCACACCCTTCACACTGGTTACGCTGGTTGCATTTCTTCTGTAACAATAAAATGACTCTTCCACGCCTGTAACCTTATCACACTGCAAATAAACCTGATGTGCAATAAATTCATCTTCGTGTATACACTTTTCTTTAAAACGGAGTTCCTGAAATACTCTCTTTTTATACACTCTTGTCCAAACAACTACATAACTCCAGTTGTGCTCTCGCTCCAACCACTCAAGAGCCTCCAAGCCACTGGCAGTTTCGTTCTTTACATACTTGCAGTCTATTTCCGGTTCTCCCTCTTCGGTAACTTTGCAATAATTACACAAAACTATATCAGCGTCATTTTCCGCGATTGCTCCTATCATGACTTCATACATTTCCGGCTTAATAAAGTCATCACTATCAACAAATGCAATATATTCACCGGTTGCCACATCTAATCCTACATTTCTTGCAGCAGATATTCCCTTATTCTCCTGATGAATAACCCTAATTCGAGAATCCCTCTCTGCATAACAATCACAAATCTGTCCGGAACCATCTTTAGAGCCATCATCTACTAATATCAATTCCAAGTTGTCATATGTCTGACACAATATACTGTCAACACACTGCTCCAAATATTTCTCCACATTATATACCGGCACAATCACACTTATCTTTCCACTCATAAAATAGCACCCTCTACCATATTCTCACACGATAATCATATGCGCGACATTTTAGCTTTTACTTTCTTAACAACACCAAACTGCTTATCTCCCCAATAAATCGTATACAGACCAACTACAATCAACAACAACCATCTAATCAGCCAGTACTTTTCAAGGAAAATGGTAATCAGACCGATTGCCAGTGTAACGCTTGAAATAAGCAATAGCTTTTTAGTATCATAAATTACATTACCATGTACTTTTTTGGCCATTAAATAATGAAAAACAAAACACAATATATAAGTTATAAGCGTCGTATATGCTGCTGCAATATAGCCGTATGCCTGAATAAATATGTAATTTGTAACAACATTGATGACAGCCGCTCCCATTGTTCCTACTGCTATAAGCTTTGTTTTACCATAGAAAAACTCAACCAGTGAAGGCAATGTATATAAAAAGGTAAAATATCCACCCAACACTACCGGAATGACGCATGGTGTTGCTCCCCAATATTCTTTGTCGCCTAATACTTTAATAATCTCCGGTGCTGCCAAAACTATCATAACTGTATAAAGTGCCATACCAAATGCATACTTTGTGCCTTGCCTTCTGATTTCTTCATACTCTTTAGCTTCCATTTTTTCATACAGCCATGGCTTCCAGACTTTATCTAAGGAAGTTGCCACTACATTGAACAGCGCATGAATCGTATATGCAAAGCTGTAAATACCATTTGCCGCTGCCCCTACCATATCTCTTATCATAATACGATCAAATATTGACAAAACCACTTGCGCGATTCCATGCGGTATTATCGGAATACTATAAACCAAACCAAACTTCCAGAACTCTCTATTGAATGACGGAGCAACTTTTTTGAAGAAAAATACCACAATATATATACCAATCAATACAATCGGCACAACCGTACCAACAATTCTTCCCAGACTTCTCTGATCGCTAAATACAGTTAATATCAGCATTACGGAAACAATTATATTGAAAATGCCATTAAAAGCTGAAACCTTTAAAAACATTCCCACACTGTAATTTAAGCTGATATATACATTGTATACCTGCATAAACGAACTGCACATACAATGTATTATCAATAAATTAGCCACAGCACGGCTAAATCCAAAGGCTTCCCCGTAAAAACCATACCCAACATTTGCAAATATTAGCCACGCGCCCGTACTAAGCATTATCAAAGCAATTATGGATGATACATATTCGTCCAATCTCTCTCCATATTTATACTTCGCATTATTAATACTCGAATGTAAGGCCAGCCCCACTAATATGTAAACAATTGCCTCGTAAGAATAATAGGTACTGAATTCACCATAATCAGAGGTAGACAAAAGTCTGGTAAAAATCGGTGCAGATAGGAAAGTTATTCCTTTCAACAAATAGTTGCCAATAACATATGCCGCTCCTGCTTTTACAATCTTCGAATTATTCTCAGAAACATTCGCTTTATGGTTACTCAATTTCAGTCCCCCCAAAAAACAATATTAATGCTTACATAATATTTTACCACGAACCCTATCAATCGTCTAGCAATTTATATATCTGTATTAATAGCAAAAGCCTTATAAGAATCGGAAACTAAGTTTCGCCACTCTTATAAGGCATAGTACGTATTATTTCATACTAGTTTGCAGTGATTCATTTCTTTGATATACATGCACTTTCTTCCATGCATCAATACCGCCTTCATAATGAGATTCAATAAGTGATGTGTTATGAAAAGCATAAGCCCAAATTTCTTTTACATTTCTTGGTATTGATATTCTATCCAATTTCTTGCAACTTTGAAAAGCATTATTACAAATTGTATCTAAGCTATTCGGCAATTCCACTTTGACAATACTTCTACATGAAATAAATGCTTGTGCGCCAACATTTGTAATACCCTCTCCAACAATAACCGTTGTAATAATATCTTTATAGTCGTGCCAAGGTGCATTCTTTCGGGAATGATAATTAGCCATTTTCCCTTCTCCGTTCAGAGTCAGCACTCCCGCATCGTCCAAAATGAACGTAATGTTATTCCCTCTCAATCCACACTCACCACTCAAAATACATGTTGCAATCTCTTCCTCTTGTTCAATAGCCGCTCCAATTTCCATCTTTTCCGTAAGATTTTCGTTTTTAACACTTACCTCTACAGCCTTCCATGCTTCCTCTGTCCCTTCGTATATAACGCGCTGTAACAAAACATGAATAAATGCGCTATCATATATAGATTTTAAAGAAGCCGGCAAAGTAATCTCCAATATACTGGTACATTTTGCAAATGCTCTTGTTCCAATAATCTCAAGCGTTTTAGGAAGAGTAACCTTCTCAACATAAGAACAATCCGTAAACATCTGGTTACCAACAGTAGTTATACCATCATTAATGACAACCTCCCTGATATCATTTCTGTAGTCTTCAAACCATGGAGCTCTCTTTTGTGAATGATAACTTTCTGTCGCCCCCGTCCCTGTAATGGTCAAAATCCCCGTGTTCGTAAGTTCATATGTGGCATTCTTACCACAACTTCCCTGCAGGATAACCTTTTCTTTGTTTCCTTTTCCTGCATCAGCAATCTTTTCTTTTTCTGCTTGCGAAAGCACTACTCCCTTAGTAGTCCAATTTGCATAACGAATCTGTTTTACATCATCTGCTTTCGTTGCATCAAAACATACTAAATAATCCACATCACTCTCTATACAAACAGGCACATCAAAAGGATATTCACTGTAATCCGAGTATAATTCATTTCCATTCGGACTTCCCTCTACTAAAAATTCATACACATTGCCATCCGCAAAAACAACTAAAGTTCTATCTAAATTTGTATCATTGGTAACACTTACATAGGTCTTTCCATTATCCTTCCATACAGAACCCACATACAAACTGTTTGTATTCTGCACATTATTCAATGTAATTCCTTCACACACTGTAGGATAAACCGGTCCGTATACTCTGGTACATCCGATATTAATATTATCAAACTTAACATTTTTATAGGTACGGCCGTTTTTACTACTTGCATACATGCTATAACCGCCACCGTTCAACGTACAATCCGTAAAAGTAATATTATCTCCGTCGCTATATTCCAGCTGAAGCATTATACAGGCATTTACTGTAGCAGTATTGATGTCCTCTCGCATTGTAGGTACTTCAAATCGACAATTATTATAATGAACATTAATTACATCAAGATTTTTTTCACCATATATCTGTGTCGCATCCGTATGAACTCCGCCACCCGCAGGATCAGAGCTTCCCATATCACAGAAGAACGAATTATTAACTGATACATTTCGGTACGGAACCAGCGCATCCTTATAAGTTCCTCCAAAACGACAAGCTTCAAATGTCGCATTGCTTCCCTTAAAACTTACGATTGTACAATCTTTAAAGCTGAAGGATACCTGACTGTCACCTCTTCCGGTAGAAATTGCATCAAATTTGCAATTAATAAATTGAACCTGAACTTTCTTTTCTACCAAATACTCATTCATAAATACTAATGAGCCTTTGGAAAAATCAATTCCCTCAAATGTCAAAACAGGATTTGTAGTATCCACAATTTTAAAATTAAACTGATTAGCAGTTCCGTTATTTCCCACCTTCAAAGTAACACCTTGTACAGTATCACCCATATCTATCGCAACTAATTTTCCCTTCGCACCGGTGTTATATTTATCAGGCATAACCACTTCATCTGCTTTTGTGGGATTCACAACATAACTACCCAAAACGCTCAGCGGAACTTCATCTTCATTAATATCAGTATAATTCTCGTGTTTTCCTGCTCCAACAATGCACAGCACCAACATTGCCACACATACGAAGCAACTGATTATTCCGCATATCCATCTTTCTTTACAAATTTTAATCATACTATTTCACCTCTCATGTAATACTTGATAAAGGCTAAAAAAAATCTCTGTCATCCACAAATGACAAAGATTACCTTGAGAAACTTTATTAGGTAACCGGCTGTCATAACAATTACTTTGCTTTAGACCCTTGGCTTTGCGTCACTGCCTTTCGACAGCTTTGCCTTTATCTGTTTATACTATCATACTTCTAGTATATTCTTCCAAGTTCTCATTTGCAATAGGACCTTAGTCTCATTTTCCTTTAATTGCCAGATATACTTCCACCAAATAGGATTTCAAATTTTGATAAAATCCCAAATAGCCAAGCAGCTTAATACTTTTTAATATCTTTCTATCGCGTAAGAGACTGATTCTGTTCTTCATCATATCAATATGCTTGTTAACAATCTTCTGTTCTTTAGGCTGTGCCGCTCTGTCTTGCAGCATATCCCTCATCTTTTCATTTGCATGCAGCATATGTTCAAACAACTTCACACGTTTTTCCACAGTATGATACTTTCCATAAGTTGAAGTATTATTACCATGAAGCCTGTGCTTAATCAGATTTTGATGTAAAATGTAGCAACCGTCTGCACACTGTGCCAGCTTCCACATGCGGTCATCCTGTGCCCATCCGTCAAACCAATATTTCTTTATATCGTGATAAAACTCTCGACGCACGCACATACAGCACCCGATGGCACCGATATACAGGCTCTTAGGTGCAATGGACACTTTCTCAAGCACACCATTGTCCGGCATTTTGTCCAACACCTTTTTAGGAGCTTCCTGCGCATTTTCACCATAAAACCAAGGCACATAATCCGTGCATAATACCTGGCAGTCTTCATGCTCTTCCATAATGTCTGCCATAACCTGTACCTTATCTTCATTCCACACATCATCCTGATCTGCAAAGAAAATCAAGTCACCTGTTGCAAGGGAGGTTACCTTATCAAAATTATCTGCATATCCCAGATTCTTCTCATTTACTACCACTTTCCAACTATCGCTCAGACTATACTCTGTAATGTACTGTTTTGCCACAGCAACAGTGTTGTCAGAGGAACCATCATCACACATAATTACTTCGTCTACAGCTCTCGTCTGCAAACGTATACTGTCAAGCTGTTCCTTTATGAATTCTTCTCCATTGTAGGTAGCCATTACTACTGAGATTTTCATGAATACTGTCTCTCCGTTTTGCCCTTTAGTCTAATTAATCCTGCGTATAAGCCTGCAGTAGCCCTGTTAAAGCTCTTCATATACAAGTTCTGTAAACCGCCCCTGAAATACCTGTTTTTGCGGTACTGGGGGAAATTCTTCTCTATATACTCCAATGTTTTTCGCAGCAGTTCCTTTCTTTCTTTCCGTTCTGCCACTTTACCGATTCTCTGAAGCGAGCTGCAAAGCAACACTCTGACGCAGAAATAAGTCAATTCATCTTTATACTGCTCGTAAAAACCCTTTTCCTTATAAAACTGTAGGGACGCGTCCAGTACCGGGAAAATCTGTGCCACCTTAAATGCCTTAAAGGTCGTCATCGTCGAATTGCTGTGACGGACTCTATAAGCCAGAGGTTCTTCTATCACTGCCAGTTTTTTACAGTAAGGAATCAGATTCAGATAAAACGCAGTATCCTCGTAAATCACACCCTCCGGAAATCCGGCACCGGATTCCTCCAGGATACTTCTTCGATACAGATGCAAAAAGGGAGAAGCCAATGCTCCCATAAACATATCCCTTGTCTCATGTGCAACCTTAGATGCAACATAATGTTGCAATTCCACCTCTTTATCGTCCTCGTAGGTAAGGTCTGTATATCCGCAAGCCACATAATCTGCATCTGTTTCCACAGCCTTTTCATACATGCGCGCGAACATTTCCTCTTTCACAAAATCATCTGAGTCCAGGAAACCTATATACTCGCCCGTACATAATCCCAGAGCCTTATTCCTCGCAACGGCCTGCCCACTGTTCTCTTGGGTTCTGTACACAAATTTTTCGGGATACTTCTCCATATACTCTTGTATAATTTGCGGAGAAGAATCCTTTGAGCCATCATTCACAATTACAATTTCAATATCTCCTATCGTCTGATTTACCAACGAATCCAAACACTTATTAAGATATTTTTCCGTATTGTATACCGGAACTATTACACTAACTTTTGGCGTATTCATACATTTCCTCTTTTTTTCATCTTTTTGGCAATATTTCTCGTTTTTCGCAATATCCGATAACAGCAGTAAGTAACTCCATAGCTTAACTTATTGCATATTAGTATTATCTTCAATTTACAATCCTTATCACCTTTTTCGCACACTACGATATCAAATATATCCGGATTATCAAGCAGGTTAATAAAATAATATTCCTTTTTACCAAGCCTTTCCTTCTTCACCTCGCAAACTTCGTCTACGGAATAACTTGCACTTGACTCTCCGTTATACAAATATATTTTCTTCCCATTCATAGAATCTGTACTATAACAAAATTCATCATCTTCTGTAAGCTTAATAAATCTTACACTGTTTTCTTTGGAACCAAATATTTCAAGCTCCGAAAAACCGGCTCCTTCGCCTGTCGCCTCCAACACTTCAATTTGCAACTGATTTACATTAATCTGTCGTCCAAGCTCCAGTTTTTGCACTTTATCAGTACCTAATATGAACTCCTGCACAAACCCATTATCCATAGATATTCGAATTTTATTAATATAAGCCTCCGTATTGCATCCCATATAAAAAACAATACTTTGAATCTCTACTTCTGTCTTAAATTTGGCAACAATGCTTTTTTCCATGTCATCTGCATCAGGAATCCACACCCTCTTATCGAATTTAGGATATTCGTAATTCCCCATCATCATATTGGTATTGTCAAATAAAATATAATCGTTCAAATATGCTCCATCGCCTGATGACACACAAATATCAGCCTTATATAACAAGCTATCCGTTCTTCTCTGCCAAAATATTTGATCCTGATTAATAATTCTGTCTGCCTGACAAATAATCAATTGGCTTTTGTGTTTAGCCAATGCCCTATAAATGGCGTTTTGCATCAATATCGGCTTCCGTACCTTTTCAACAACAGGAAAGCGTACCCTTTGTTCCCAAACATAATATGGATTTTGCATATCACAAGCCGCAAATTCTTCTTTTACAAATTTTGTGGAATTACCCTTTCTACCAAAATCACGTTTTCCCTTAAACGCAGTTGGATACGCAAATCCCTTATATACTGTAGGATAATAGTTTTCCCCCTTATTGAGAATTCTTCCCATCGCTTCTTCAAATGCCAATGACGCTTCTCTATGATCTGTATGGCTGTCAAAATCAACACAATATATTTCGTCAGGCAAAAAATCCAAAATCACGTCTTGAATATCCCGTACCAAATTCTCATGACTCAATTCACTGTGATAACCGTCACGAGCATATCTGAAATCATCAAACAATTTAGTTGATTGGGTTCTATTCACCCCTTTTTTACTCTTCCATTTTTCTTGTCTCATGTCTAATTGGTCCGGATATCCCAAAAAGATAATATTATCTTTACAGATTCCTAACACCCCAAGACTATCTGACGCTTCTCGCTGACGAACATAAGCATCTTCAAAACAGTCACCATTTGTAGTAAATACTACTTTTACTTCTGCCTGTCCATATGCATAATTTGCCAATATTCCTCCCGCGACATTAATCTCATCGTCTTCATGAGGAACAATAATCAGTATCTTTTTCTTAACAGTTTTACATTCAGAAAAGAAGGAATTAGTTGTCTTACTCATGCATATACTCGTCCTTATTAATAACATCTGCCATTCTTTGCGCCACTGCATCCCATGAATACATTTCCTGATAATCTTTCATGTGAGAATAAACATATTGCTTAATATCATTATTAAGCAACAAATCTCGCATCTTTTGAGCAAATGATTCAATATCATCATTGTCTATCAAATAGCCATTTTTACCATCTTCTATCATATCCTGCATAGCAAACGCTCTCCTGGCAATACAAGGTAAGCCACATGAAAGAGCTTCGGCAAACACTTTGCCATAGGCATCTATGTAAGAAGGCATAACAAAAATATCACATTTATTGTAATATTCGAACAATTCATCGACATTCTTCAGACCTTCAAAATGCAAGCCTTCAAACGCTTCTTCAAAAGGATTATTTTCCGGACCTACAATATATAACTCTGCATCTTTTATATACTTTTCACGTAATACTTTAAATGCTTCTGCCAGCACATAACCGCCCTTTGCCTCAAAAAAAGCTTTTCCGACGAACAAAATTTTATTGTTTGTTTTAGGCTGTGGAGCAATCTTATTTACATCAATATCAATACCTGCCCCAACGCAATGTATTTTATTCCTGTTTACTCCCAATTCCTTCTCCAAATAATCTGCAAGCCATTTTCCCATTGTGAAAATGCCTTTGCACTCACCATAAAATTGCTTCTGCGCCTCATTTCTTATTTGGAGCGATTTCTTACACACCTTTTTATATGAATAATGATTTTTCAATTCCGGAGTTTTCAATATCACATTTAATATATAGTCAACACACATGTCTTGATATATGTAACTGTGTACATTATTTTTAAACGGTATTTCACAAAAGGTAAAGGCACATATATTACCTTCACTCAATGAATTTACTATATCAGGAGCCGCTTTTTTAATATCTTTACACTGATATTTATGACTGAATATTTTTACTCTCTTTTCCAATATTTGATATACTCTGGACAAAAAAGGCGTTTTAATGGGTATTTCCGTCACTGCATAATGCTTCTCCAAGCCATTTAATATGGATAAATATGTTCCGGACCATGCCGTTCTTCTATTTCTTCCCCATTGGCAGATGAATTTAATTTCTTTCTTCATACGTTAATCCCTCTTAAAGATATCTCTCGTATAAACCTTTCCCTGTACATCATCCAAACAGTCATCATA
Organism: Lachnospiraceae bacterium; assembly: GCA_015056975.1. Lineage (GTDB taxonomy): Bacteria > Bacillota > Clostridia > Lachnospirales > Lachnospiraceae > Acetatifactor. The sequence goes on from SVFG01000015.1 coordinate 34,835, forward strand.
TCTGTTTGCAATGATGGCATCACACATATTCTTAAACTCATTCAAATCATTTACAATCTTAGAACCGAAGAAGGTTGTACCATTCTCAAGAGTCGGCTCATAAATAACTACCTTGGCCCCCTTTGCCTTGATACGCTTCATAACGCCCTGGATACTGCTCTGTCTGAAATTGTCGGAGTTGGTCTTCATGGTCAGACGATATACACCGATTGTCACTTCCTTCTCACTTCCGGAATTATACTGATTAGACTCCGCGTAGCTGTAATAGCCGGCTTTACCCAGTACTCTGTCCGCAATGAAATCCTTTCTGGTACGATTGGACTCTACAATTGCTTCAATCAGGTTCTCGGGCACATCAGCATAGTTTGCCAAAAGCTGCTTGGTATCCTTGGGCAGACAATATCCGCCGTAACCGAAGCTGGGGTTGTTATAATGATTGCCGATACGGGGATCTAAACAAACACCATTGATAATCTGCTGTGTATTTAACCCCTTTAACTCCGCATAAGTATCTAACTCGTTAAAGTAGGATACCCGAAGTGCCAGATAAGTATTGGAGAACAGCTTTACCGCCTCCGCCTCAGTAGTACCCATAATAAGCGTATCCACATCCTCTTTGATAGCACCTTCCTGCAACAGCTTTGCAAAAGTATTTGCAGCCTCAAGGAGTCTTTCGTCCTCCATGTCAGTACCCACTATAATTCGGCTGGGATACAGATTGTCATAGAGCGCCTTACTCTCACGCAAAAATTCGGGGCTGAAAATAATGTTCTTGCTATTCATCTTCTCGCGAACAGACTTTGTATATCCAACGGGAATGGTACTCTTAATAACCATAATAGCATCTGAGTTATAAGTCATTACGCTCTTGATAACGGCTTCTACTGCAGAAGTATCAAAGAAATTCTTCTGACTGTCATAATTGGTAGGTGCTGCAATTACTACAAAGTCAGCACCTGAATAAGCCGCCTTTTCATCCAAGGTTGCCGTCAGGTTCAATTCCTTCTCTGCAAGATATTTTTCAATATAGTCATCCTGAATAGGTGATTTTTTGTTGTTTATCAATTCCACCTTTTCCGGTACAATATCAACAGCATATACTGTATTTTTCTGTGCCAAAAGCACTGCGATGCTAAGGCCTACATATCCTGTTCCTGCCACTGCAATTTTCATAGTCTTTATCCTTTCAGTCGTCAATTATTCTATAAATGCATGTCATTTTTATTATATTACATTTTTCTACAAAACGCAAATATAACCATGCCATAAAAAAGCGGATGTCGCCAATGTACTCGCGCAACTTCTTATAGTATAAACAGACTGCTACAATTTCTGTAGCAGTCCGTCTGTTTGTCCTTATTGCTCCGTTTCTTCTTCGGAGGTTAATTTCTTTATTTTCTTGTATTGCACATATTTAGATATTCCCGTAATGACAATTACAACACCCGCAAGTAAAGTAATATACAAATCCAGTTTACATCCCCAGAAAAAGTAAATCACTATCAAAGCCAACACAAAGATTATCGATACTGCAACGTCTACAAATTTCATCTTCATACGTCCGTTCCTCCTATAATCTTTCTGCTTTATCAGCCTGATATTTATCAATCAACTTCTTTCTGCAACGGATACGAATCACTTCATATACAGTATACAGTAATGTCAGAAGTAAAATCAACCAGTGAATCCAACACTTTCCATGTCCCATGTTTGCCAATGCCGCCGATTCATCTTCAATATTCACATTGTCGGACTGATTATCACTTATATTCACTACTTCTTCCGCATCATCCGGCTCGTCATTTTCTTCAGGTGTCGGTGTGGCAGGAACATCTTCCTCATCATCCGGTTCCGGAGCTCTGGGTGTATCATCATCCGGAATATCTGTCGGTTCATCCTCGACAGGAGGATCTACCACTGGCGGTTCATCCTCAACTGGGGGGTCTACTACCGGCGGTTCATCCTCAACTGGGGGGTCTACTACCGGCGGCTCATCCTCAACAGGAGGTTCTACTACCGGTGGCTGCGTAGGTTCCGGTGTGGGCTCTACTGTAGGTACAGGTGTCGGCTCTGCCGTAGGTACTGGCGTAGGTTCCGGTGTTGGTTCTACTGTAGGTACTGGCGTAGGTTCCGGTGTTGGTTCTACTGTAGGTACTGGCGTAGGCTCCGGTGTCGGTTCTACTGTAGGTACTGGCGTAGGCTCCGGTGTCGGCTCTGCCGTAGGTACTGGCGTAGGCTCTGCCGTAGGTACTGGCGTAGGTTCCGGTGTCGGTTCTACTGTAGGTACTGGCGTAGGCTCTGCCGTAGGTACCGGCGTAGGTTCCGGTGTAGGTACTGGCGTAGGCTCTGCCGTAGGTACTGGCGTAGGCTCTGCCGTAGGTACTGGCGTAGGCTCTGCTGTAGGTACTGGCGTAGGTTCCGGTGTAGGCTCTGCTGTAGGTACCGGGGTAGGCTCTGCCGTAGGTTCCGGTGTCGGTTCTACTGTAGGTACTGGCGTAGGCTCCGGTGTAGGCTCTGCCGTAGGTTCCGGTGTAGGCTCTGCTGTAGGTACCGGGGTGGGCTCTGCCGTAGGTACTGGCGTAGGCTCTGCTGTAGGTTCCGGTGTAG
>SVFG01000134.1 GCA_015056975.1 Lachnospiraceae bacterium
CCGGGAAGTACAGTTTATCATAATGCACTGGGAGGAAACGTGATTGTATTCGCCGGTTCTCCGCAGGCCAGATTCCATTATACAGAAGCGTTCTCCTTCCTAAATGAATCCCGAAAAGCACAGTTGGTAACGCTCCTGAAGGATAGTGGTGTGCTGCCGGTCTATGTAATGGGGGATGATGAAATCTATATGAAAGCAGCATATATGCAGGATGGTAATCTGTTTTGTGCGATCTTTAATACTGGATTTGACCCAATGGAGGAGATTCTTTTGTGTACGGAGCATAAAGCTGTAACGGTAGAACAGATGAATTGCGACGGAGTTTGGCAGAGATGTGATTTTGCCCAGGAAGGAGAGCTTCTTAAAGTGCAGTCTCCGGCCTATACTCTGCAGCCTGTTGTTCTGAAGATAACAGTAGCGGAGATAATGATGGAAATGTAGAAAAAGGAGGAGATTTATTATGTTGAGCAATACCAAAACCGCAATACTGATTGGAGCCGGTCCTAGGGGACGCATGGCCTATCTTCACCATTTTCAGAGAGAAGGGGTGAAGTTGGTTGCAGTTGCCGATTTGAAGCCGGAGAATGTAAGAATGGTTAAAAACCAGTACAAGATTGCGGATGATATGTGCTTTTCGGATTATCATGATATGTTGAAGCTTGGGAAAATTGCAGATATCGCAATTATCTGTACCAGCGACAGGCAACATGTGGAGCCATTTAAGATGTGCGCGGAATTGGGTTATCATATTTTGCTGGAAAAACCAGTATCTCCATTTCCTGCAGAGGTGGTGGAAATAGACAAAATCGCTGAGACTTATGATAAGACGATTATGATATGCCACGTGCTGAGATATGCGCCGTTTTTCCAAAAAATTAAAGAGATTATTGACAGCGGTTCCATTGGTAAAATTATGAGTATCAATTATAGCGAAAATATGGCATGGTGGTTTTCAACTACATGTTACGTTCGCGGTGTATGGAATAATAGTGATACATCTTCGCCTATTTTATTAGCAAAGAGTTGTCATGACATGGATATGCTTGTATATTTGACCGGAAAAAAGTGTAAAAAGGTGTCGTCATTCGGAGACTTGTCGTATTTTAAAGCTGAAAAAGCTCCTGAGGGTGCAGGGAAAAGATGTGTTGTGGACTGCAAAATCGAAAGCGAATGTCCTTACAGCGCAAAGCGTATATTTGTTGAGGACGTACCGCCCGTCATTGCTGAATCCAGAAAAAAAGACTATGTGGAAGTTGAAGAACAATTAATACATGAATTAGTTACCAGTAACGCTGGAAAATGTGTTTTTCACTCTGATAATAATGTATGTGATCATCAGATTCTAATGCTGGAATTTGAGGATAATATTTTAGCTACATTCCATTTAAATGCCTTTAATTATCAGCTGTCACGAACGATTAAAATCTGTGGAACATTGGGAGAAATCGGAGGAAACGCCAAAACCGGAGAGATCTGTGTGCAACGGTTTTGCGAAAATGAACCGCAGAATTACGTAATAACAGGTAAGCCTGGGGAGTCACATGGAGGCGGTGATGCAGGAATTGTCAAGGCATTCATTGCGGCTATGGAAGGAGATACTTCGCGCAATATCACCAATGCCCGCGAGACACTGCATTCTCATATGATTTGTTTTGCTGCGGAGGAGTCCAGGTTGCTTGGCGGAAAGGTCGTTGAAATCGAAGAATTTACAGACCGGTTTAAGTAAAGGGGAGAATAGGCACTATTATGTGTTTAAAAAATATTATACGGTGAGGCAGTTGAATGAAATTAACAGTTTGTGGTGATGTTTGTCCGTCACAGTCAAATGACTTATTTGTAGAGGGAAAAGTACAAGAGCTATTTAATGACGTACCCACTGTTTTTGCGGACGCAGACAGGGTACTGGTGAATTTGGAGGCGGCCCTGACCAATTCCGAGTACAGAATCACGAAGAAGGGGCCGAATCTGAAAGGCTCTCCGGCCTGTGCCAGAGTATTGAAGGAGATTGGTGTGACCGACTGCGGTATTTGCAACAACCATATTTATGATTTCGGTGTGGAGGGCGCCTTGGAGACAATCAAGACTTTGGAAGAAAACGGTCTCTCTTACACCGGTTTCGGTATAAACTACGAGGATTCACGCAAGAATCTGATCTTTGAAAAGGACGGTGTGAAGGTTGCGGTGATTGCTGTGTGCGAGCATGAGTATTGCTATGCGCTGGCGGATCGGATGGGCGCGAGAGGTTACGATCCCTATGACACCATGGAAGATATCCGCAAGGCTAAGGAGGAGAACGACTTCGTGATCGTCACCTACCACGGCGGTAAGGAGCAGTGCGTTTACCCGTCTCCGCGCCTACGGCAGGTGTGTCAGGCGATGGCAAGAAATGGAGCAGATGTGGTGCTTTGCAAGCACAGCCATTGTATCGGCTGCTATGAGGAGTATCAGGGAACTCATATTGTGTATGGACAGGGCAATTTCCACTTTACTAAATTCAACTTTACAAGTATACCGGAAGAAACTCAGCAGTGGCAGACAGGGTTGATTGTTAATCTTGACATCACAGACAGGGTTGAAATTCAGTTTGTTCCCACCAAAATTGTGGGAATAGGGATTGAACTGGCAAAGGGTAAGGAGAGACAAAAGATTCTGGAACAGTTTATGGAGAACAGCGAGAAGCTGAAATCAGATGGGTGGTTAAAGGGCTGGAAGGAATTTTGTGAGAGCAAACGGGACGCATATACCTCTGTGGTCAGCAAGGCCTATACGGAGGGAGCAACCGAGGAGGACAATGAGTGGTTTAACCATTATCTGTACTGCGAGGCTCACATGGATGTATTCAGAGAACTTTATAAGCTATCTTGGGAAACCAGACAGGAGCTGTAGGAAAAATTTTGGGGGAGACGAGGATATGTTGACAAGCAAGGAATATATTTCACTGTTAGCCGGCAAGACAGAGCCTGCGTTGGCATTTAAGGAAGACATGAACTTTGAGGATTGGCAGCAGGAAGCACATGCAAAACTGGAAGAGCTTCTGGGCTTGCCGCTTCCGGAGTGTGAACCTGAGTTTCAGGTCATCACCGAGGATGAGACGGACGAGTATACAAGCATTTCCTTTACGTTCCAGAGCGAACCAGGATATCGCGTTCCTTGTACACTGTTGGTGCCGAAGGGCGTGGATAAACCGATTCCCGGTGTAATTTGTCTTCAGGGGCATTCAAAGGGAGCACATATTTCCCTGGGCAAGGTAATCTACGAAAGTGATGCGGAATCCATCGCTGGCGGCAGAGATTTTGCGGTCAGAGCTGTGAAAGAAGGCTTTTGTGCGATTGCCATGGAGCAGCGTTACATGGGTGTTTTGGGGGGAAGAACTGACGGTGAGCCCGCATGCCTGGGGCTCACGGACGATGCGGCGATGGGTAGCTTTCTGATGGGACGAACCCCCATTGGGGAACGGGTTTGGGATGTACATAAGTTGATTGATGTGATTGAGAAACATCTGGAAGATTATATTGATGCGTCACAAATTATCTGCATGGGTAATTCCGGCGGCGGTACTGCGACATTTTATGCTTCCTGTTACGATAGACGAATCTGTCTTTCTATGCCGTCCTGTGCGTTGTGTACCTATGACGAGTCGATCATGGCGATGATGCACTGTCCCTGCAATTGCATTCCTGGCATTCGCAAGTACTTTAATATGGGCGATTTGGGAGGATTGATCGCACCCCGTCCGGCAGTGATCGTCTGTGGCGTGGAGGACGATATCTTCCCGCTTGCAGGGGTGGAAAAGAGCTATGAAGTGATGCGAAATACCTACGAGCATATCGGTAAGGGCGAGCTTTGCCGGCTAGTGAAGGGAAATGGAGGCCATCAGTTTTATCCTGATGATGCGTGGCCGGTGATGAAGGAATTGCTGGGCCGGTAAAAAAATGAATTTATTGGTATGGGAGAACAGATAAGTTGCGACGGAGTGTGGCAGAAAGGAATGGACTAAGTTATGGAAAGTCGAAATATACTAAGCACAGCAGCACAGAACGCACTTCCATCAGGGGTACGTAGAATGTTTGAACTTGCACAAAAATATGATGATTCAATTAATCTCACATTGGGTGAACCGGGTTTTACCGCTCCCGAACACATAATAGAAGCAAGTATAAAAGCATTAAAGGAAAAAAAGACAAAATATACACCCAATGCAGGAATTAAACCTTTGCGTGATGCAATTGCTTACAAACTTTATAAAGAAAACGGCATAAAATGTGATCCGGATAAAAACCTGATTGTAACGGCCGGAGCAACTCAAGCGCTAATGCTTGCTATGGTAACCCTGGTCAATCCCGGTGATGAGGTGATTATTCAAGGACCTAACTGGCCGGATTACAGAGGTCAGATTGATATGGTCAACGGAAAAACTGTTTACGCAAAAGTCGATGAAAAAAACGACTTTAAGATGACGGCAGAGATTATAGAACCGCTGATCACTGAAAAAACAAAGCTGATTATTATAAATTCACCGTCAAATCCAACCGGCGGAGTTTTGGATTACGAAGACTTACTTGCGATCGCGGAGCTTATAAAAAAATATAAAATATTTGTAATTTCAGACGAACCCTATGAAAAGCTCGTATATGATGGATTCGAACAAAAAAGTCTGGCGTCTATTCCCGGTCTTGAGGAGTACGTCTTAACAATAAACAGCTTTTCAAAAACCTTTGCAATGACTGGGTTTAGAGTTGGATATATATGTGCCAATGAAAATATAATAACCAACCTTGTAAAGCTTCACGAAAATATGATTGCAAGTGTTCCGGAGCCAATGCAGATGGCAGCGGTTGAAGCTGTATATAATGGTGAGGAAGACGTTAAAAGGATGGTTGAATATTATGACAGAAACAGGCATCTGATTGTAAATG
>SVFG01000016.1 GCA_015056975.1 Lachnospiraceae bacterium
GCCGGGAGACTTGTCTGTATCATCCACCTTCACGCGGAAGTTGGACTTCAATCTGTCGCGGAGCTCATATGCCTTGTCAAGCACGCCCTCCTTCTTCTGCTGGATGGGGATGATGCATGCCTGAATGGGTGCTACTCTGGGCGGCAATACCAGACCCTCGTTGTCTCCGTGTACCATTATGATAGCACCAATCAGACGGGTTGTCATTCCCCAAGAGGTCTGATGTACATGCTTTAAGGTATTGTCTTTATCTGTAAACTGAATGTCGAATGCCTTTGCAAAGCCGTCGCCGAAGTTGTGGCTGGTACCGGACTGTAACGCCTTACCGTCATGCATCAATGCTTCGATGGTGTAGGTTGCAAGAGCACCTGCAAATTTCTCCTTCTCGGTCTTCTGTCCCTTTACTACAGGGATTGCCAGTACCTCCTCGCAGAAGGTAGCGTATACATTCAACATCTGGATGGTTCTTGCCTCTGCATCCTCTGCGGTTGCGTGTGCGGTATGTCCCTCCTGCCATAAGAACTCTCTGGAACGCAGGAAAGGTCTGGTCTCCTTCTCCCAACGCACTACGGAGCACCACTGATTATACACCTTGGGCAAATCTCTGTAGGACTGAATATCATTCTTGTAAAAATCACAGAACAGGGTCTCAGAGGTAGGGCGCACGCACATTCTCTCTGCAAGGGGCTGCAAACCACCATGGGTTACCCATGCAACCTCAGGTGCAAAGCCTTCTACATGATCCTTTTCCTTCTGAAGCAGGGATTCGGGAATAAACATGGGCAGGTATACATTCTCTACACCTGTCTCCTTAAATCTTGCGTCCAGCTGGCTCTGAATCAGCTCCCAAATTGCATAGCCTGCGGGCTTAATTACCATACAACCCTTTACGCTGGTGTAATCAATCAATTCTGCTTTCTTTACTACGTCGGTATACCACTGGGCGAAATCTACGTCCATGGAGGTAATCGCTTCTACCATTTTCTTGTCTGCCATTTTTGTTCTCCTTCTTTCTTGTCAAGTTAATTCTGTTAATCTGTGCCAGGATGTAGCCCTGATACCGCAGGCACGCTCTCGCTACGGTTCGCAACGCAGCGGTACTAAGCTCGATTGCATCTAACGATGCAATTACCTTGCTAAGGACCGGCGTGCTCACAGTACCTGCTTGCTCAGGGTACAACCTGCGCAGATTAACAACATCAGTTCTCTTATCTTCACAACACATAAAATAAACAAAGGTGGCAACGCACAAAGCCCTGCCCCTTCAAGGGACCGGAACTCCGGCGGTACCACCCTAATTGATGTCCAAACATCCAACTCTTTACCGTTAACGCCGGCTTACGCTGTGCTTCGTCAAGCTTCGCACAGGACTCCAAGGCAGGTTCCAAAGCATCTACACAAGGACCTCTCAGCCGCAGGAAACTATCTCCTGCCACGTCCTCTCTCTGGGGTGCTTACTCTTTGTACTAATCCTTTTCACAGTCGTATCTGTTATGTATGTGATTGTAGTGCATGGGCAGGAGTTTTGTCAAGACGTTTCGGAAAATCCCCTTAACGAACCATACAATATATTATTTGTAGTCTACCTCACTCACCTCAACATTAAAGGCTCTGAAGGATTCTTCAACTTCTTCCACAGAACCACAGGAGAATTTGTCATACATGATAAACGTACCTGCTGCGGAAACGGCACCATCTTCCCCTACGGTAAAGGTTACCGCTATCGGCAATGCATCCTCATAGACGTACAGATAAATCGTATTATCCGTAATACTGTCATCAACAAAGGTTTTACCATGCGTACAGATACTGGATACCGCCAATTCTTCCGTACCGCCCATACCGTTTATCTGTGTTATCAGAGAACCGAACATTCTGTTCCTCAGCGCAGCCTGTAACCTCTCTGATATCTCATCATAATTGTCCACTTCCGGGATTCCCCGAAACTTCTCGTCATCGATTGTGATGGCATATACAGCTTCAAGCGCCTCATAATCACCTTCGCCTATCTCTTTAATCATTTTGCCAAGTTCAGACGAGGATGAATAGATTTCCACGTATTTCTCTGTACGGGTAGCTTCAACCATTAAAGAAGCCACATCAAGGCCTTGCTCGTACAAGGTTTTCCCTGAGCCTTTGCCCCCATTACCACAGGCACTCACAGATACAAGCATTATAAGTGCGAGTACTGCACTAAAACATTTTTTCATAATAAATCTCCTACTAAAAAATTCATTTAAACACTGCCTTGTCGGGTATATTCGCAAACTCCCTTGAATGAATGGGCTCTCTATTTACTGTATGCCTAATTTTTCATCAATTTTATCCTTCACAAAGACCATGGCGCCCATATCTTCTGCCGCATCCTCCATTTTGTCGAGATACCTCTCCATGCGCTGCGTATCTCCTGCCTCTAAGAAAGCCTTGTAGAAGGATGCTGCCTCGTAATACTTTGCTATAGCGTAGTATTCCTGTCCTTCCTCATCAAATTCTTTACCGTATGCCTCATTTTCATGGTACATACGAACCATTTCATTGTAACGCCCATCCTTTATGCGATAGAGAAAAATGTCTTCCTTGTACCCGTTATCAAATTCATAGCTGAATTCTTCCAGCGCATAAATACCTGTTATCAACAGGAAAAACACCAAAACGCCAATGACAACATTCAAGATGATAATCTTTATATCCTGTCTCTTCTGTTTTATCTTATTCTGCATTCTCAAACTTCTCCTCCAACAGTACCATTCTCTTTGCTTCTGACAGTTCCCGCAGTCCCTCTGCCTCCTCTTTTGTAAATCCTAAGTAAGCCATAAACAGCTGCTTTATATGTGTATCCATCACCTCAAAGGTATCCTCGTAATACACGGGGTCCACATCTCTGAAGTAATACCTCTCTCTGTCATCCATATACTTGTAAAAATAGGTCAGCTCCTGAGAAAGATTATCAAGACTCCACTCGATATTCTCAGGATTTTCGTAAATGCTCATAATATAACCATAGACACCGGTATATTGTCTTGCCACCATCTGTACCGGATAGTATCTGGCATACTCTTCACTGGCATCATAGAAATCCAAATCCGTACTTTCAAAGAAACTGTTCAGCGCCATAAAATCCTCATCCTCTATGAAAGCTTCTATCTTCTTAATATTTTCCTCTTTATTCTTCTCTGCTTTCTTACGGTTCATATCCCTGCAAATGGAATAGGCATTACTGCCAAGTACCGCCAACACAATAGATGCAATCAGAAGCACTACAATAATGATACAGCGCACGGTTATCTGGCTGTACTTTTTGGTTACGGTAATGACATCTTCCTTTGTCTCATTAAACTCACCCTGATAGCGCTTCATTGCTTTGATATGCTGCTGTGCATGCTTGTTTATCTGTCCGCAATGAGGACAGTGCAAATCCTCTAAAGACATATTTCCGTTACAAAATTCACATTTCATCTTTCGTACCAATCCTTTACAATACTGCTTATCTCCATCACGCGCACGTAACCGCCCCACTCCTGCAGAAGTCCGTCAATCTTTGCATGCCCCTCCGGACTAAAGCCCCATCTGGTTTCATAATCCTGCAAAATATCCGCTCCCAACAAAAGAAGCTTCTCCTTCTCTTCATCGGTCAAATCATCTCTGTAGGTCAACCCTTTCAGCACACACTGGTTATAAAATAAATCCTCCAGGCTTTCCCGGGAAAGCTCATTTCCTTTCGCTTCATACTCTATGTTATCCCTTGCCCACTTTATGTTGTGAAGGATGGTTGCAAAATTCCAGTGCTCCCACTTGGAAAACGCATTTTCTTCCTCACACCACACATAGAAGTACTCTAAAATACCCTCTGCGTCGTTGTTTTCATAGAGTGTATTAAGTTCCTCCTCACGCTCAGCCAGCCAAAGCATATCTGCGCGCTCCTTGGCAGGACTGTCTATATAAAGGCTACTGCTCCAATGGAACCAAACCTGCAATAACACCGCAAGCACCAGAATCACAGCGGCCACAATACCCCAGCGCTTTACTTGCTTTTTCATTTCCTTTTTCCGCGCCTGCTCCGGAAGCTCTGAAAGCTCACCTAAGTCTTCCTTCACATCCTGAAGCTTTCCCATGTACTCCGCTTCCGCACCCTTAATATTCATGCTTCCACAGTAGGGACACTTGGATAAATCATCCGTAAATTCTGCAGCACAGCTTTTACATACCATTTTTGTACTCATTTGTAAAGAATCCTCCGCTACATTTTCCACCATTGTAACACATCTCCTTATCTTCCGCAAATAAACTCCTTCTTTATCTGCAAAAGGCTTTTTAGTTGCAGCAATACGGTAAACAGAATCGCCCTCGCCTCAAACTCCTCTCTGGTAACCGGCAGTTTTTCCTGCTTCATCTCCGCCAACACGCCCTCCAGCTGTGCCAGCAATCCTTCCACTGTATTGGTCTTATGATAATCCAGCTGTATGGTTTTTACGATTTCCCCTACCCGCATTGCCTGCACGGGGAAGTAATGAAGCTGACTGATGTGTGTGCATATTTCCTTTAATACCACCTTCTGCTGTCTGCGCATGTTCACATAATCAAGCTCATAGGTATCTCTGTTTCGGAGGGCATTGTTATCATTCATAACTGCACAATCCCTGGCTGCATCCAGTGAGCTTTCAAGTCGTTCAAACGTTTCCTCAAAGGCTGCTGTCTGCTGATTTATTAACCTCTCTGAAATAGTACCCAGAAGCTCCTTTATCACATCATCCACCACATCCGCCAGCCCCTCAAACCGTTCACTCTTTCTATGAAGATGCAGATTAAGCAGAATTGCCATGCCCGCTCCGATGCCAAATACCAAAAGTTCTTCGGTCAGTAGTCTTACCCCCATATTTTTCTGAATCAGGAAATGTGAAATCAGTACTGCGTCCGGAGCAAGGGCTTCCTCCCAACCAAACCGGAAACACAAAAGCGCAAAAAAGAATAAGAAGATACCAAACGCTGTTATTGTAAAACCAAACACACCGAAGCAAAGAAAGGCAATTACAAGGGCGCACAGAAAAGCCAGGCCTCTGTTTGCCGCAGTTTTTAAGGTTTCCCGCTTGGTGCCGCGCAGGCTCAGGATAGCGACTATTCCCGCAGAAACCGCATACAAAAGTCCCAGCTTCGTGGCCAAGAGAATGGATACCACTGCCGCCAAAGCTATTTTTAAGCTCCTAAAAAGCATTTGTCTCTTCATAATTCTTTTCTCCCATGCTGTTTCATGTTATGATAATCATGGCACATACAATGCCGCACGCAACTATTATTATACACAAAAGGACTACCTGTATGAACCGTACCTTGACCTATTTCATCACGAAAGCAGATACTCCCCTGACTGTAAAAGGCTTTCTAAAGCATCAGGGATACTCTTCCCGCAATTTAATAGATTTAAAGAAGCTACCGGACAGCATACTCTTAAATGGTCAAAATGCCTATATGAACGCCAAAATCTCCCCGGGGGATGAACTTACGGTATCCATATGCGAACAAGACCGTTCAGAAAAAATAATTCCCGTTGAGCTTCCGCTGGATATTATTTACGAGGATGATGACCTGATGGTGATTAACAAACCGGCGGGTATGCCCATCCATCCCTCCATGAATCATTACGACAATTCCCTCGCCAATGCCCTGGCGTGGTACTTTGCAAGACAAAATAAGCCATTTATCTTCCGCTGTGTCAACCGTTTGGACAGGGACACATCGGGACTGACCATTATCGCAAAGCATATGGTCAGCGCAGGAATACTCTCTGCCATGGTTGCAGCCAAGGGAACTGATGGCGCCACTTCCGGCACACAGTGCCCGCCTCCCATCCTTCGTGAGTATTTTGCCATTGTCCGCGGAAAGGTGAATCCCGAAGCCGGAACCATAAATGCTCCCATTGCCCGCAAGGAAGGCTCCGTCCTGGAACGAACCGTGGACTTTATAAAGGGGGAAAATGCAATCACCCACTACCGCACCGTATCAAACAAAAACGGGTACAGCCTGCTTTCCATTACGCTGGAAACCGGCCGCACCCATCAGATTCGTGTTCATATGAAATATCTGGGATATCCTCTTATCGGAGATTATCTGTACAACCCCGATACAGAGGCAATAAGCCGCCAGGCACTACACTCCTACAGGCTTTCCTTTGTGCATCCCATCACACATAAGCCCATGGATTTTACGGCTCCTCTGCCGCCTGACATGCAATTCATCTTATAGCTTAACTGATACGGAGCTTCTTTAAGGCTTTGTCAGCGATAAGACATTCACCATGCTCCCTAAGATGCAAAAGTCTGTCCTCATCTGCGGCAAAGGTAGCGCTGAACTCCATAGCCTGAATACATGCTCTGCTATAACGCTCATAGGAAGCGGCGTTCTTGGTCATATACAGGTAATACAGTCCATCCATGACATACAATTCACTGTGTACACGTAAGTTTGCCGGCAATACGGAAGCATATTCCATCACTCTGCCGATACTGCGGAATGCAAACATCGCCTCCTCGGGACGCTTGGGTGCTTCGGGTTCAGCCGGTGCGGCAGTATTCTTATCTGGCATTGCCGGAGGCTGTGGCTGTGCCTCACCGATCCGCTCTTTGGTCTTTTGCAGGACCTGTTTCATTTCCTTTAAGCATTCCATAATCTGAGAACCATCCTTGGAGTCTAAGGGATCTTTTTCTGAAAAAGTTAATAACAGTCCCTGGTCCGGAAGCATCATAATCTGCAGGTCAAAAGCAAATCTGGGAGGCTTGTAACCGACCTCTTCCTCCGCCTGCTCGATAATCTCCTGCACAATCTCCTTGGCCTTCTCGCTGCGCATAATAAAGTCTTTATAATCAATATTATATTCTTCCAACTCCTCATTAGAGAGGAAGCATTTTACTGTTTTATCATCTACACGCTCAATTTTCATAATATACTTCACACCCTTTATCAATCTGATTATGTAATATCATAACATAAATTTTCTCTAATTACCACTATTCCTTTATATCTAAATATTGTCAAATCAATTCAATTGTAACTATTTCTTTACATTTTCTGACATTTTTCTTTACTTGACATCTTTGTATATGATACAATATAAAAGGTGTATAATACTTTGTATTGGTGGGACAATTATGAGAATTGATGAAGTAACAATCGGTCAGTCAGTTACCCTGATGGCCACCCTAAATGGGGAACAACTGTCCTTTAAAACTACTATTACGGATGTTTTCCCAAAGAAAAAACTTTATCTGGCAGATCCGGTTTATCGCGACGAGAAGGTGGTTACTTTCCGCACCAAGGATTTGGTGGTAGATTTACTGGTTACAAGAGGCGAGGAGCAGCCTGTTCTTTTCAAGGGCATTACTGTCACCCTGATGAAAAAGGCTGACGGTTCCTTGTGCTACAATCTGTCTGCGCCCACAGAGGGAAAGCCTATCAATCGCCGCCAAAATTTCCGCTGTTTCATCGGAAAGGCTATTACTATGCAGTGCGGCTTGGATCGCGGTACCTGCGATGCCATCCTAAAGGATGTCAGTGTCAGTGGCTTTGCAGTTGTGGCTGCCCCCAATGTTAATCTGGAGAAGAATCAGGTTATTCATGTTCTTTTGGAGGATTTTGTGGAAGAAACCAAGGAGAATTATACCTTCCATCTTTACGGACTGGTGGTCCGCAAGGATGAAATATCCAAAGGACGTTTCCTATATGGCTGCAGATTAAATAACACTGTAGCCGGACTTGATAACTATATTATGTTGAAACAGCGTCTCTCACTCAGAAACGCAAACGGAGGACTTCGATGAATCTGGACGGAAATGCCCGCAGGAAGGCAATTGTAGCATTTTTAGCAGAACATTCCGCTCCTGTCAGCGGAACGGAACTCGCTAAGCATTTTAACGTAAGCCGCCAGATTATTGTACAGGACGTAGCACTTCTTCGTGCGGAGAATCGTGATATTCTCTCTACCAATAAGGGCTACGCTCTTTTTATGCCCAAGCCCGCCAGAGGTGGATGTACCGCAGTTATCATGGTAAAGCATACCGCAGAACAGACCATGGATGAGATGCTGTCTATCGTGGACTACGGCGGTTCCATGCTGGATGTGTCCATTGACCATGACCTGTACGGACAGATTAGGGCAGACCTTGTGATTAACGACGCAAAGGATGCCGAAGAGTTCTGTGATAAAATGGCACAGAGCACTTCAAAACCATTGAAGGTTCTCACCGAAGATTGTCATTACCATACAATTAAAGCTCCCTCTGAAAAAGCACTTGCGCTTATCAAACAGGAGCTTCGCGATAAAGGTATTTTGTTAGAAGATTAATCTCTCATACATCTTGGGACGTCTGTCCCTGAATAATCCCCAGCTGAATCTCAGCTGTTCAATAGCTTGAAGGTCAAAGGTGTGTAAAAGCACCTTTTCTTTTTTTCTGTCAGCCTCCTCTACGATTTCTCCCGTTTCGTCCGCAATAAAGGAAGAACCATAGAATACAAGAGAAGATTCCTGATGGTTGTTATCCTTCGCGGGTAACACCTTTTCCTCACCGATACGGTTTGCCGCAATCACAGGTACCACATTTGCTGCCGCATGTCCCTGCATGCATCTCCTCCAGTGTGGCATACTGTCACAATCGATAATAGGCTCTGAACCGATTGCCGTGGGATACAAAAGAAGCTGTGCGCCCATGAGTGCCATACATCTTGCCGCCTCCGGGAACCACTGGTCCCAACAAATTCCCACACCGATTCTTCCATATGCAGTATCCCATACCTGAAATCCGGTATTGCCCGGTGTAAAATAAAACTTTTCCTGATAAAAATGATCATCCGGTATATGTGTCTTTCGGTATACTCCAAGAACTGTTCCGTCCGCATCAATCATTGCCACGGAATTGTAGGTTACATTGCCCTCTCTCTCAAAAAAGCTGATGGGAAGTACCACCCGAAGTTCCTTTGCCAGCTCCTTAAAATGCAGCACGGCAGGATTTTCCTCCACAGTTGTGGCAAGCCCGTATAGTGCATAATTTTTTTCCTGACAAAAATACCTTGTTTCAAAAAGCTCTGGTAACAAAATCACCTGCGCACCCTCTGCCGCCGCCTGACGCACAAAGGAGTCTGCTGCTTTTATATTCTCTTCTACGGTGCGGTTGCAATACATCTGCACTGCGGCTACGGTTATACTGTTTGAAATTATACTTGCTGAGGTCATACTCTGATTTCCTTTCTGATGTTATATGTTGAAATAGTATAGCTTCCGTTGCTAGGATGGGGTACCCTGTTTTGAGCACCTTGTGAGCACGCCGGTCCTTAGCTCGAAGGTGAAAATATTTTCACCTTCAAGCTTAGTACCGCTGCGCTGCGAACCAGAGCGGGAGCGTGTGCAAAAAGACATGGGTATCCCATTCGACGCAACGAAGAATACACTATATCAACACGGTATCTGCTGTGTAATACAGTGAATATTTCCTCCACCGATTAGGATGTCGCGGGCATAGATTTGGATGACTTCGCGGTCCGGGAAGAGCTTCTGTAACAGTTCTTTTGCGGGCGCATCCGCTGGGTCTCCAAAGCCGGGCATCACGATATGCTTGTTGGCAATGTAAAAGTTCACATAGGAGGCTGCAAGTCTTTCGCCGGGAGTTCTGGTGGGCTCATCCTGACAAATATCCAAGCCGTTGCATTCCTCTTCTGTAATGGTCACCGGCTTTGGCAAAGGAAGCTTATGTACCTTCAGTTTCCGTCCCCTAGCATCCGATGCTTTCTCAAGTATCTCCAGACATGCCTTGGACATGGCATACTGCACATCACTTTTATCCTCCGTCCAAGCGAGCACCACCTCACCGGGTGCCGTAAAGGCGCAGATATTATCCACATGCTCGTTGGTCTCGTCCTGATAAATTCCACAGGGAAGCCAGATAATAGTGGACACATTCAGGTATTCCTTCAGGGTTTCCTCAATTTCTTCCCTTTTCATGTGGGGATTGCGTCCCTCACTCAACAGACACGCCTCCGTCACCAGACAGGTTCCTTCTCCGTCCACATGAATGGAGCCACCCTCCAAAATAAAATCTCTCTTGTTGTATACATCCTTCTGAAACAAGTCACAGAGCTTTCTCGCCATTTTATTGTCATTGTCCCATGGGAAATACAAGCCATCATGCAAGCCGCCCCAGGCATTAAAGCCCCAGTCAATTCCACGGATTTCACCGGACGCATTTCTCACAAAGGTTGGGCAGTAATCTCTTGCCCAGGCATCATCATTTGACATCTCAATCACCCTGATATGCGGCGGTAATATGGCTCTGGCATTATCATACTGCTTTGCACTTGCACACACGGTTACCTTCTCAGAGCGTGCTATCGCTTCCGCCACCTGCACAAAAGCCGTTCTTGCCTTGTATCCTCCATACTGCCAGGAATCCGCCCGTTCCGGGAAAATCATGATACAGCCCTCATGGGGTGCAAATTCTGCCGGCATATAAAACCCGTCTTTCTTAGGCGTTGAATCCTTGATTATCTGCATTCCGCATCCACTCCTTATCACAATCGTCTCTTAAAATCCTCATATCCAAACTGCTTAACAAGTTCACATCGTCCGTCCTTTTTAAGTAACGCTATGGACGGAAGGGGCATACCGTTAAAGGTATTATTTTTTACCATGGAATAAATAGCCATGTCCTGAAAATATAACCTATCTCCTTCCTTAAGAGGACTGTCAAAGGAATAGTCTCCGATAATATCCCCGGCAAGACAGGTGGGACCGCCCAACCGATAGGTGTAAGGTTTTTCTCCTGCCTCACCGCTATCCTTAAGCGGCGGTCTGTAGGGCATCTCCAGTACATCCGGCATATGGCAGGCTGCCGATGTGTCTAAAATGGCAATCTCCATATCATTGTGTAATGTCTCCAGCACAGTCGTTACCAGATATCCCGCATTCAATGCCACTGCCTCACCCGGTTCAAGATACACAATTAAACCATACTTTTCCTGCATTCTTCTGATACAGTGCTCCAGCCGTTCCATATCGTAGCCCTCTCTGGTGATATGGTGACCTCCTCCAAAATTTATCCACTTCATTCGGGGCAAATATTCACCGAATGCTTCTTCCACCGCTGCAAGAGTCACCTCCAGGGCATCTGCATCCTGCTCGCAGAGAGTGTGGAAATGCAGACCATCTATGTAGGAGAAAAGTTCGGGTTGCGCCGCAAGTCCCTGTACAAGATTTTCCTTCGTCACTCCCAAACGGGAACCGGGAGCGCAGGGGTCATAAATGGCATGCCCCTCCTGTGTGGAGCACTGAGGGTTTATACGAAGTCCCACACTTTTTCCACATTCCTTTGCCCGTCTTCCAAACTTTTCCACCTGCTTAAGGGAATTGAACACGATGTGGTCACAGTAAGTTAATATCTCTTCAAATTCTTCCTCTCGAAACGCCGGGGAAAACACATGGTTTTCAAGGGAAGAATCCATCTCCTCCATGCCAAGGCGCGCCTCATACAGTCCACTGGCTGTCGCACCGCTTAAATACTCACCAATAAGGGGATACAAGGCATACATGGAAAATGCCTTCTGTGCCAGCAAAATCCGTGCTCCGGTCCTATCCATAACCCCTCGCAGTATCTCTAAATTCTGTTCTATTTTTGCTTCATCCACCACATAACAGGGGGTGGGAAGCTGTTTCATTTCGTCAAATCTTTGAGACATCCTATCCTCCACCGGCACTCCCGGTCTCCTGCAAAATTTACTATTTTACTTCTTGGTATTTCTTTCTTTCCCCGTTTGTGATATAGTCATGTTGCATCAACCAAATATACTGTAACTAAGGAGCACTTACATACATGAAATCCAATAAGTTTACCTATAAACACACGGTATATGCCTGCTTCGCGGGATATTTCACCCAGGCTATCGTAAACAATTTCATCCCGCTTTTGTTTTTGACTTTTCATCACACCTACAACATCCCGCTGTCCAAAATCACACTGTTAATCACCTTTAACTTTGTGCTGCAGCTGACGGTGGATATGATATCCCCCACATTTATCGACCGTATCGGCTATCGCGCCTCCGCTATTTTGGCACACGTTTTTGCTGCGGCGGGCTTTCTAAGCCTGATGATATTGCCGGAGCTTACAGCCGACCCTTTTATAGGCATTTTGATTTCCGTGCTGATTTATGCAGTAGGCGGTGGTCTGCTTGAAGTACTTATCAGTCCCATCGTGGAAGCATGCCCCTCTGACAACAAGGAGAAGGCCATGAGCCTGCTTCACTCCTTTTACTGCTGGGGACAAGTCTCTGTGGTACTGTTATCCACCCTGTTTTTCCACTTTGTAGGTATTGAGCACTGGCGTTTTATGGCGTTCTTCTGGGCACTTATCCCTATCGCCAACACTATCCTGTTTACACAGGTTCCCATCCTGCACCTGATTGGAGAGGATGAAAAGGGACTGACCTTAAAGGAACTGTTTTGCAGTAAAATGTTTTGGGTATTCATGATTCTCATGGTGGCTTCCGGTGCCAGCGAGCTGGCAATCAGCCAGTGGGCTTCCACCTTTGCGGAACTAGGCCTTGGTCTTTCCAAAACCATGGGGGATTTGGCAGGCCCCATGCTCTTTGCCGTAATGATGGGGCTCATCCGTACCTTCTACGGTCACTACGGAGATAAAATTAAGCTGGAAACCTTTATGCTTTTAAGCGGTATTTTGTGTATTATTGGTTATTTGCTTGCCGCTCTATCACCAAACCCTGTTTTGGGACTTGTGGGCTGTGCCATTTGCGGTCTCTCTGTTGCCATTATGTGGCCGGGGACCTTCTCCATGGCAAGCGCAGCCATCAAAAACGGCGGTACACTGATGTTTGCCCTGTTTGCCCTTTCCGGAGATGTAGGCTGTTCTCTGGGACCTACCATTGTAGGTCGAATCGCAGGACCCGACGGCGGTAACCTTCACACCGGTATTTTAGTAGGTGTATCCTATCCGGTTGTGCTCCTTGTAGGACTTGGACTGTATCATCTCTGTAAGAAGAGCAAGTCCTGATACCGGCCGCCTGTTGCAGGGGAAAGCCACTTTCCCCAAATTAGCATACCCGAATTACTCCACCAACACCGGACTTTCCTCCACTACCCAGGGAAGTCCGTATTTATTTAATGCATCCATAAAGGGGTCCGGATCAAATTCTTCCACATTGAATACACCGGGCTTTTTCCAGATACCTTCCAGCACCAGCTTTGCACCAATCATGGCAGGCACGCCTGTGGTGTAGGAAATTGCCTGAGAGCCCAATTCTTTATAACACTCCTGATGGTCACATACATTGTAAATGTAAATGGACTTCTCCTTGCCATCCTTTATGCCGGTGAAGATACAGCCGATATTGGTCTTTCCCACAGTGCGGGGGCCTAAGGATGCAGGGTCCGGCAAAAGTGCCTTCAAAAACTGAATGGGTACAATTTCCTTGCCGTCAAAAAGTACAGGATCGGTACGGAGCATTCCCACATTCTCCAAGCATTTCATATGGGTTAAATAGCTTTGTCCAAAGGTCATAAAGAAACGGATTCTCTTCACACCCGGAATGTTCTTTGCCAGAGATTCAATCTCTTCGTGGTGAAGCAGATACATGTCCTTTTCACCCACTCCGTCAAAATTATACACACGCTTAATCTCCATGGGCTCGGTCTCTACCCAGTGACCATTCTCCCAATAAGAGCCGTTTGCAGACACCTCACGCAGATTGATTTCCGGATTAAAGTTGGTGGCAAAGGGATAACCATGGTCACCGCCGTTGCAATCCAGAATGTCAATATAATGAATCTCATCAAAATAATGCTTCAGGGCATACGCAGAAAATACACTGGTAACACCGGGATCAAAACCGCTGCCAAGCAGTGCGGTAATCCCTGCTTCTTCAAAACGCTCCTTATATGCCCACTGCCAGGAATAATCAAAATACGCAGTAAAACCCTCCTCCTTACAACGCTTCTCATAAATAGCACGCCACGCCGGGTCCTCCGTATCCTCTGCCTCGTAGTTTGCGGTGTCGATATAATCCACCTTGCAGGCAAGGCAGGCATCCATAATGGTTAAATCCTGATAGGGAAGAGCCAGATTCAGCACTGCATCGGGACGAACTCTGTTGATTAAGGCAATCAATTCCTCCACATTGTCGGCATCCACCTGCTCTGTGGTAATCACTGCACTTGTCTTTCCCTGTAATTTTTCCTTTAAAGTATCACATTTGCTTACCGTACGGCTCGCAATGCAAATCTCCGTAAAGGTTTCTGCGCACATTGCGCATTTCTGGATGGCTACTTGCGCTACGCCGCCGCAGCCGATGATTAAAATTTTGGACATGGTTTGTTCTCCTTCATAAAAATAGTCGCAACATCAATTATACACTCCCACCGGTTCCACGCTGTGGAGCAGGTTTTCCACATAGGCGGGGAGGCAGAAGGCTCCCTGGTGAAGCTTGGTGGTGTAGTAGCGGGTGTCGAGGTTTAATAGCTTCCACTGCACTGCCCGCAAATCATCTACCGGATGGTATTTCTTGGAGGCAAAGCCGAAGAGCCAGTGCCCGGAAGGGTAGGTAGGAATGTGTGCCTGATACACACGGCTTATGGGAAAGCTTTCCACTATCCGCTTGTGTGCACGCTTGCAGGCATTGGCATCTCCCTCATAGAAGGGGCTTTCATGCTGGTTTACCATAATGCCGTCCTCCTTAAGCGCCTTGTAGCAGTTACCGTAAAACTCCTTGGTAAACAGTCCCTCTCCGGGACCAAAGGGGTCCGTGGAATCCACGATAATCAGGTCATATTCATTTTCCTTGGAACGGATAAAGCGAAGTCCGTCCTCATAAAAAATATGTACCCGCTCATCATTTAATCTGCATGATGTTTGTGGCAGATACTTTTTGCACACCTCCACCACCAGCTCATCAATCTCCACCATATCAATGTGTTCAATGCTGTCATAACGGGTCAGTTCCCGTATGACTCCGCCGTCTCCTGCACCGATGACCAACACCTTTTTCACATTGGGATGCACCGCCATGGGCACATGGGTTATCATCTCGTGATAGATAAACTCGTCCTTCTCCGTGAGCATCATGTATCCGTCCAACGTCAGAAATCGCCCAAACTCCTTGGACTCAAACACATCAATTCTCTGAAAATCACTTTGTCCGCTGTAAAGCTGTTTGTCCACACGGATGGATAGCTTTACGTCCGGTGTATGTGGCTCTGAAAACCATAATTCCATTTATGCCCACACCTCCTTTAACACATTTAAATAATTGATACCGGCATCCTCAGGACCTGTCATGGAACAGCCCTTCTCCTTGGCATAGATAATATACTGCAGGATTTCCTCTGTTATCTCCTCACCCGGAGCCAGAATGGGTATGCCCGGGGGATAACACATCACAAATTCACTGCATATCCTGCCCACTGTCTGTGCAAGAGGTAACGCTTCCTTTTCTGCATAAAATGCACTCTGGGGAGAAACTGCCACTTTTGGGTCTATATACTCCTGAGTAAACATACCTGTGGTATCTTTACTGTACTTACGCTTAATCTCCATGAGGGCACTGACCAACCTCTCCGTTTCCCTCTGTCTGTCACCGATGGATATGTATGCCAGAATGTTTGCAATATCGCCAAGCTCCATCTGAATGTCATATTCATCACGAAGCAGATCATACACCTCAATGCCTGCCAGTCCGATTCCAAGGGTATTTACCGTTAGCTTGGTCTTATCAAAATCATAGATACTATCACCGTTTATAAGCTCTGACGTGTAAGCATAATAGCCGCCGATATTGTTAATCTCTTCTCTTGCATACTCTGCCAAAGCCGTAACCTTTGCAAACTCTTCTTTTCCCCGTAAAGCCAGATTTCTTCTGGAAATATCCAGACTGGCAAGCAAAAGGTAGGATGCACTGGTGGTCTGGGTCAGGTTGATAATCTGTCTCACATATCCCGGATTCATATGGGGGCCCGTCAGCAAAAAGGAGCTTTGGGTCAGACTTCCGCCTGACTTATGCATACTGACACTTGCCATATCAGCCCCCGCCGCCATGGCTGATACCGGCATATTTTCTCCGAAGTAAAAATGAGTGCCGTGGGCTTCATCTGCCAACACCTTCATGCCGTGGGCATGTGCCAGCTTCACAATACTTCTTAAATCCGAACAAATACCGTAATAGGTGGGGTTATTCACTAACACCGCCACTGCATCGGGATTTTCCAGAATGGCTCTTTCCACCTGGGATACCTTCATACCCAGGGCAATCCCTAATCTGCTGTCCATATCCGGATTTACATATATGGGAATTGCACCGTTTAGCACAAGGGCGTTAATCACACTTCTATGTACATTCCTGGGTAAAATAATTTTGTCACCCTTTTTGCAGGCGCTAAGCACCATGCTCTGGACGGAGGAGGTAGTACCTCCCACCATTAAAAAGGCATATGCCGCACCAAAAGCCTCTGCCGCCAGCTCCTCCGCCTCTTTGATAATGGATACCGGATGACAAAGATTATCAAGGGGCTTCATGGAATTTACATCAATTCCCACGCACTGCTGTCCTAAAAGCGCAGTAAGCTCCGGATTTCCCCTGCCTCTTTTATGTCCCGGCACGTCAAAGGGCACTATTCTGTTTTGTCTGAATTCCTCCAGCGCCTCATAAATGGGGGCTCTGGATTGGTTATATCTCCCCATGGTCTCTCCTAAAAAATATTCCTGCCGCTAAAAATCTCAATCATTTCCCTGCGGAGATTGTCCGTTATCTCCAGACGGGTTTTGGGCGGCAGCTCATATACATCACTGTTAAACAGGTAATTTTGCAAATCAATTTCTTTTATCAACATCTTGGTGTGAAAAATATTGGAGTCATACACATTGATATCCACCGCATCATAACGCTGCAGGGTTTCCTGCTTAATGTAGTTTTGAATGGAGGTTATGTTATGATCCATAAAAAGTTTTTTGCCACTCATATCTCTGGTAAAACCGCGCACTCTGTAATCCATGGTTATGATATCTGAATCAAAGGAGCCAATCAGATAATCAAGGGTAGAAAGAGGCGTAATTTCCCCGCAGGTTGCCACATCAATGTCCACACGGAAGGTTGCCAAGCAGGTCTCCGGGTGATACTCAGGGTAGGTATGTACCGTGATATGACTCTTGTCCAAATGTGCCACAGTGGTGTCCCCTGCCGGCACCATGCTTTCCTCTGCAATCAGGATGGTCACCGAGGAACCCTGTGGCTCATAGTCCTGACTGGAGATATTCAAAACCGTTGCCCCTATCATATCCGTGACATTTGTCAGGATATTGGTCAGACGCTCCGAGTTATACTGACTGTCGATATAGGCAATATAGTCCTTCTGCTCCCTCTGTGTTTTGGCATAGCAAACGTCATAAATGTTAAAGCTTAAGGACTTTGTCAGATTGTTAAAGCCATACAATGTAATTTTCTCTTTCATGGCAGCCTCCTGATTAACAAAATAAAAGCAAGTAATGTACTTACACACTACTTGCTTAAAAATCCGTTTCATTTTATCACTGCACTTCCCTAAAGTATCCCTGCGGAAAGACAGTGTTATCATGTATGAAATAAACAGATATAGGGTTTTAGAGTCTATATAGCAAATATTTTACTTTTACTACTCTTATTGACCGTTTCACAAGTTAGATGTGCGTTTGCACCGGTTTATAGTAACCAACTTATAAAATTTGAGCTTTTAACTCAATCAATAATGCAACAAAGTTGCTTAAAAATATTTGCATGGAATCCCTAAAAACTGTTTTCCATACACTGCGTCACATTACGACAGCCGCCGTAATCATCGAATTGTATATGTGAGCTTTCCACTCACAAGCGTGATTGTAACACAAAGAAATGGGATACGTCAATTTATTTTTTTACAAATTCAGGAAGTCGCTCCTTCGGTCGTCTCCTCTTCCTCCTCGGTCAAATCCTCCAAAGTATAATTAAACCGATTGGCCAAGGTTGCCCCGACCGTGTATACTGTGCTCTCAGAGGGCTTACACAAATAATACTCCTCCGTAATGGCATTCCGGTCGCCTAGATAAAAAGTATAGCTTTCGCTGGCAGTCTCAAAGCTAATTGTGCGATACCCTTCTGTCAGACCGTACTGATTCAAATCCGTAACATTTTCAATCTGTTGTGTTGCTTTTAGGCCTGCCAAATTGGATGCCATGGCTGTAATACTGTATTGGGTAAGCTTTCGGCTTCTGTCTGATGCATCATACCATGTATCTCCATCCTTTTCCATGGAATAAGTTACCCCTTCATAGTCATAAGATATTTTCACAATATCCTCCCCACTGACTGTAGTCATGGGGATGTTAGTATCCAAGGAGGCCTTATTTGCCTGCGCCTTATTATATTGTCTGATACCAAAGTAGCCTCCTGCCAAAAGAACCAGCATAGCTATTAACAATATCAACTGTTTCTGTTGCTTTTTCATTAACGTCTTCTCCTTCTAAACCAGATAATAAATCCACATACCAGACATCCAAGGGGCAATACCGCAGTCGTAATAATACCTAAAAGCATTGCATCGGACTGAGGGATTACAACCGCTGATACCGTATAGCTCTTTACCGGTATGGAAACACTCACTTCATGATTTGCAAAATTGCTCATGGTGCTCATAAACATTGCCATATTTGCACCGCCAACCATGCTGCTTGCCTCATCCGTAAATATCTGGTCACAACCATACACCACCATGGTAGCCTCACCGTTTTCCAGCGCTTTTACCGCTTCCACACCCACACCGAAGGGACCTGCAATATCATCCTCCTGCATCTCATAGTTATCCAGATTTGCAACATTCACTCTGGAAAATGCATCCTCATAGGTGGATAAGAAGGTATCGTAAGTCATGCCCTCTGCCTGCTCATTTTCAATCACAATACCCTGTGTAAAAGGTGCAAACACATAATAAGAGCCAAATAACAGACTTGTGTAGGTGCTGTAGTTCATCTTAGGAAGCAAATAGTAAGGAATCCTGTAATAACCGCTTGCATCCTGCTCAATGACAACACCATCCGCAACACTCATACCCATATATGCAAGCAGATTGTCCAGATTTGGAGTTGGATCCTCAGTGTAGCCTACTACCAATACCACCTTACCGTTTTTTTCCAAATAATCGATTACCTTCTGTGTATCGTCTGCAGAAAAATCATTGACTGCACTGTGAATCATAAGACACGCTGCATCCTCCGGCACTGCGTCGTAATTTAACAGATTGATGGTTTCATACTCTATATTTTCTTTATCAAGTGATGCCGTGAAATTGGAACTCAATGTATATTCTCCATGTCCCTCCGTCATGTAAACCTTCGGCATATCTTCGGTTAATACATAGTTCAGGGCACTTGTTATTTGTCCTTCGCCGTCATAGCCTGTGGTAGTAGAGGTATAGGTAGTATAATCCATAGTACTCTCATACATTTCACTGTAATCAATTACCTTACTTCTCTTCTCACTGACTACAATCACACTGTTCATACTGATGGAACCGGAGGTATATTGCGTATGGAATCTGGGATTTACCTGAGGATCCACATACTCAACGGTAATATGCTCTGACATATCATCATATCTTTCCAAGGTCTGTCCCAGCGTAAGATCACGGTCCTCCTCATTAACAATGACATATATGGTGACATCTTCCTCCATTCCCTTTACAAATTCTTTGCTCTGTTCCGTCAGGGAATAAATTTTGTTATTCGTAATATCAATAGTGGTAAGAGAACCGGGAAGCTCTCCTATCATGATATTAGCAACCACTACAATTGCTACTGTAACAGCAATCATACCCGTACTGTATGCTCCCATACTGAAATTCTTTGCGGACACACTGTAACGTCTTTTCTGGATGGATTGTACCGTCAAAAATAACACCAATGCAGTTAATGCTACAAAATAAAATACCGACTTTAAATCCAAAGTTCCGCTCAACAGCTCTGCAAATGGCGTATACATGTCAAAACAGCTTAAGATAACTGTAAGTGTATTTCCGGTAGAAGATATCAGACTGCAAATGCTGGGCATCATATAACCGATAAATAGAACTGCAAAACTAAGTACAGCTGCAATCACCTGACTTTCCGTCAATGAAGACAAAAAGACACCAATAGCAATAGACGCCATGCCATACAGGAAAAAAGCGATAATAGCCAAATATGCCTCACCCAAGGGAACACTTCCGAAACGATTCATAATAAGCGGATATACACACATGATAGCTACCGGAATGACAAACACAGTCAGCATTGCCAAAAACTTACCCATAACAATACCACCTACGGAAACAGGTGCGGTCAATATCAACTGATCGGTCTTACTTTTTCGCTCCTCCGCAAAAATTCGCATTGTCAGAATCGGAACACTAAGCATAAATAAAAACGATACGCCGGATACCACATAAGAAAAATAAGGATAACCGCTCAACAGATTATAAACACAAAAATAAAGTCCCACAAAAAACAAGGTAACTGCTATGAATAGAAAGCCGATAAATGAATGCAGGCAGGACTTGAGTTCTCTTTTATATATGGATACCATGTTACTGCTCCTCCTTTTCTTCTTCAGGAGCCTCTTCCGTCTCTTCCGGTACGGTTGCTTCCTCAGTCTCTTCTTCTGCCTGTTCTGTATCCTCCTCCGGCGCATCTTCCGTAAGCTCTAAGAAGATATCCTCCAGAGATTTAGTTACAAACTGCATGGACATAATAGGCAGTTTCGCCTCTGCCAATGCATAAAATACTGCTTCTCTCGCATCCTTACTCTCTGCCGACAGTACACGCAGAACAACCACTCCGTCTTTTTCCTCTGCAATTAGTTCCACCGCTTGAACTTCGGAGAGCTTCTCCAACACTTCCTGCGCTGCCTCAAAGCTTCCCTTTATGCTAAGCATAAGCTCTGCAGAACCGCTCATCAGTTTCTGTAAACCTTCAGGGGAATCACTTGCCACCAGTTTACCGTGGGCAATAATCATGATGTGGTCACACACTGCACTGACCTCGGACAGAATATGAGAGCTTAAAATCACTGTATGGTTTTCGCCCAGCTTACGGATTAGGTCACGTATCTCAATAATCTGTTTAGGATCCAAGCCTACCGTAGGCTCATCCAGAATGATAACTTCAGGATATCCGATAATTGCCTGGGCAAGTCCTACCCTCTGTTTATAGCCCTTGGACAGATTCTTAATCAGACGTCTCTGCATATCTGTAATTTGTGTCATCTCCATAACAGCTGCAATCTGGGTTTCTCTTTCCTTTGCCGGAACCTTTTTAAGTTCTGCCACAAACCTAAGATATTCCTTAACAGTCATATCCAAATAAAGAGGCGGAAGTTCCGGCAGATAACCGATACACTTCTTTGCCTCCTCCGGCTCTTTCATAATATCCTTACCATTAATGGTCACGGTACCCTTTGTGGCCGCAAGATACCCTGTCATAATGTTCATTGTAGTTGATTTACCGGCTCCGTTTGGTCCCAAAAAGCCATAAATCTGACCTTTTTCCACACGAAAAGAAAGGTCATCAACCGCAATGTGATCACCATACTTTTTTGTAAGATTTGATACCTCAATCATGTCTGTCTCCTATCCGGAAGCACCTTTTGCTCCCTCATCTTTTGGGAGGACCGGGTATCATTAAGGTACCCGATTTCCCCATCTTTGAGGTATATATTAACTTTGAAATGTCATAAAAAAGTGAAAAATTTGTGAAAAATCTGTGAAATGAAATACGACTGCCTTATTCGGCTCCCCTTCTTTCCTGCAAAATCTCTGTATTTTTACTGACCTCCTGCTTACTTAGAGGGTACCAAAACTGCATAATCACAAACACCACGAGGAAACAAATGCCCGGCACCAACACTGCCACGGTATAGATACGCTCAGAGACAATGGCTGTCTGGGATGCGGCATCAGACACATATCCGATTGCGGAGAGTGCAAAGCCACCGATACCGCCAGCCAGAGCCTGTCCAAGCTTTCTGGCAAAGGAATAGATGGCATAGACCGTACCATCCTCTCTTTTACCCGTAAGCACCTCCTGATGGTCGATAATGTCCGTAATAAATGCCCAGGTAATCAGATTAAAAAGACCAGCCCCCAGCGTTCCTATAAACAGAAGCACCAAAAACACCCAAATACTCTTTACCCGTAGGAAAAACAATAACAGATACACGATACCTGCCAATAGCATACCCATGGCTCCTGCCTCTTTTTTACCGATTCTCGTAACAATTTTGGTTGCGAAAGGAGCCATCAGCAGAAGTCCGCCCACCGTAACCAGATTCACCAGCACCAGCGCCTTGGTATTTTTGAAGTAATCCATAAACAGATAGTTGTTCATAGTCTGTCCCAGAATCGTCGCCAGAAGCAGAATCAGTGCCGCGCACACCAGTGACAGCAGAGGACGGTTTGTCACAAGACTCCTTACAAGCGCACCCGCACCTTCCCCCTTTTTCTTTTCCTTTCTCTCTACAGATACCCTTTCCTTACACAGCTTATAGCACAATACATAGCACACCACTGCCAAAATACCGAAGACAACTGCCGTCAGCGTAAAACGCTCCGGTATCACCAGCTGGTTACCCTGTGCATCCGTTTCATAAATAATCAGAGGAACTACCGTACCGATAACCAGACCTGCAAGACCGGCACCCACGCTGCGGTAGGTGGAAAGTGCTGCCCTGTCCTTTGCCTCGGGGCTGATTACGGATGCCATGGAACCGTATGGAATGTTTACCGCCGTATAACAAAAGCTGCTCCAGAGAATATAAGTAATCACCACATAGCTCATTTTTACCGCATCCGGCCAATCTGCTGCCAAATACAGATACATAAACGTACTTGCCAAAGCTACCGGAACACACATCCTGCGAATCCACGGACGAAACCTTCCGTCCTTTGACGGCTTTACCGTATCCACAATACGTCCCATGGAAATATCAGTAAACGCATCCACCACTCTGGCTGCCAGAAACAATGCACCCACAAAAGCTCCGGTAAGTCCCAGTACCTTTGTATAAAAAACCATCAGATAGCTGCTTGCAAACACAAAGGTAAAATCATTTCCAAAATCACCAAATAAATAACCTATTTTATCCCTAAATCCAAAAGGACGTTCCTTCATACCATTTATGTTCCTTTCCTTGCACAAACTCTGCTTATACTGTTTCCGCAAGGGCAAAAAAATATACCATGCCACAGGTGACAATTGCCACAAATGACATGGTATAATGTTATCATTTAATTATTTCTTTTTCTTTTTTACATTCAAAAGGATTACCACTCCAACAGCTGCACATGCGATCACCACTCCGATTACTATGTAAAGCCACAGATTGTTCTTCTCTTCTGTCTCGTCTGAATCCGCATTCTCAACGTCTTCTGCCGTACCTTCCGCATCGGAGGCTTCCGTATCATCTCCCTGATTATCTGTGTTCTCCGCATCCGCAGAGGCATCTGTCTCTTCCTTGGGTTCCTCTTCCTTCACAGGCTCTTTCTTAGGATTTTCGGGGTTATCTACAAGTGTAGCCTTCGCATAATATTCGGTTGTAATCTCCTGTGAGAAGGTCTTATCACTGAACGCTCCCGGTTCTCCGTCATTGTAAACTACAATATCAAAGTATACCTCATCACCTGTCTGAAGCTCCACATCACCCAGACTCAGCTTCACGGTAGCCTCGTAGCCCTGGAGGACAACCTCCATGGCCTCCGCACGTTTTACAGTCTTGCTGACAATATTCTTGCCATCAGCTGAAGCATATACTACAAAATAGTCTCCCTCCTGCGCTTCCTTATCCGTTACGGAAATTCTTGCCGCAAGGAAATTCTTGCTCCAAACAGCTCTATATTTTACATCTGCAGTTCCGGCGGAATAAGACATTTCCTCCGCTGCTGTCATACTGTTGCTGGGACCGATTTCCGGCATCATGATCTGCTTTGCCACAGGCGCAAGCTTCGTGGGGTCAACAAATGCCCAGAATGCAGGCTTAACCTGATAATCATCATCAAAAAGCAGAGGGCACTGCTTTCTCTTGCCGTCAGAACCTCCTCCTACGTTGCTGGAGGACTGCAGCCAGGAATTCTTGTCAATTACACCCCAGAAGGTGATACCCGTGAAATTAACGCCCTCATCGCGAAGGGTCTTAACTGCATCATATAATTCCTTGTAACGATAGCCCTGAGTGGAAAATTCTGCCGCCCTGGTTTTCTCGGTACCGTCATAAAAGCTGGTGGCACCCATATCCAGCTCGGTAAGCTGTACCTGATCCACTATCTGGGCATACAATCTGGCTGCCGCCTTAAATTCCTCTACGGTAGGGCTTCCTGCCGTTCCGTAATGTCCCTGCATACCCATACCATCGATACGGGTTCCCTCTGCTTCCTTTACATCTTTAAGAAGCTTTGCAATACCCTGACTCTTCTGTGGAGAGCTGTCGCCGTAATCGTTGTAGTACAAATCTACTTCCGGATCCATATATTTGTTGGCATAGCGGAAAGCATTAATAATGAATTCATTACTGCCGTAAACTGCCCACCAATCGGAATTTTCACTTTCATTACGATATCTGGGGCCACCGTCACTGACTGCTTCATTGACAATATCCCAACCGTAGAACATACCGTGATACTTGCTGTCTTTGCCGGTAAAATGCTCTGCCATGGTTTTGATATACCACTCCAGACGACGATTCATGGTCTCTGCATCCGCATAGGGTTTGGATGCATCATAATCCTCGTGGAACCACCACTCAGGCGTCTGAGAATGCCACAAAAGTACGTGACCTCTGATTTTAATAAACTTATCAGGGTTCTCCTGATTCCAATCATAAATATCATTCAGTGTCTTGTGTGCTCTGCTGTAATCCAGCTTCGGTACTACAAGCTCCTTACCGTTTAGCATAACGGTCTCCGTACCGGGCACCTTGTTATTGCTGTAGCCAAACATGGCGTCAGGCTTCAATTCATTTCCCAAGGTCACTCCGTTAAAGTGCTTTGTCACAAGTGCCATGGTATTTCTGTCCAGCAAATCACTGTTACAGATAGAGGTTCCCGCAATGAAATCCTCACCCATCTCTTCGCATAAAGCATCACAGAAATTGATTTCATCCTCATCAATCTTAAGGGGCTTTGCAATATTTTCAATCAGCTTCAAGCCGGTGACATAATAGGTTCCCTTCACACCGTCTCCCTGTCCATAATCCATTCCCTGCTCCAAGATGCGGATAACCACTTCTTCCGCCTCGCCGCCCCAGGAAGGCTGATAGGTACCGGTAAACTTGGTCCACACACCCGGCTCAATGGCTTTTCTCACCATACCGGAAACACCCTGACTGTATGTGGTAGTACCATTCACTGTAATGTAGGGTGAAATTTCCACGGTACGCATCTCTTCGGATGCTCCCGCGTAATCCTCCGCATCCAGCATGACATAAAACGTATAATCATACAATTTATTGTTTTCTACAAGTGCTGTGATATCCTGTGCAAAGCACTCATAATTGGAGGTTCTTCCGGTAATCTTACCGTATGTAGTTACCGTACTGTAAATCGGCTCCTCACTTACCTCCTCAGTTATCACTGCTCCGCCCTTTGCCGCGGACCACACATCCACATTTCCTTCCCTGAAAACAGGGTTCTGGAATAGATTTTTAGATGCAGCTTTGGCAGAAAGATCAGACAGATTCACTCCACCAAGAAGCATGGCAACTGACAGAAAACCTGATAAAATCTTCATAATCCCTTTACGCATATTTTTTCCTCAACTTTCCTTTATATACTGCGGTTATCCTATTTTACTATGATTGTCTGATGAATGCTTCTTGTTTTTTGTCATGTTGTCTTCTGTTGTTGCTTTTTTATTACGCATAATACTGCGCCTGCGCATTCCAAAGCTGCTGATATACGGAAGCTTCTTCCTTCACCAGTTCCTCATGGGTGCCCTCCTGCACTACCGTTCCTGCGTCAAATACAATGATACGGTCAGAAAGGCGGCAAGCGGAAAGGCGGTGTGAAATGTAGACAACCGTTTTACCCTTTGCCATTTTATCCATGACTTCAAAGATTTCCATCTCTGTTCCGGGATCCAGTGCAGAGGTGGGCTCATCCAATACCATAACTGGGGTATCACGATAACGGCATCTTGCAAGCGCAATCTTCTGCGCCTCACCACCGGAGCATTCAATACCGTTTTCATAATCATGAAATAAATAGGTATCGGTACCCTCAGGCAGACTTTGTAAACGCTTATTCAGTCCCAGCTCTGCGAAAATCTCATCTGCTTTTTCCCCGTCAAAGACTTCTCCCAATGCCAGATTCTCTGCAATCGAGAAGGAAAACAGTTTGAAATCCTGAAATACGGTAGAAAGCATTTTACGATAAACTTCTTTGGGAATCTTCTGCAAATCCACTCCGTCTATCAACACCCTTCCGCTCTGGGGCTGATATAATCCACATAATATCTTAATGGCGGTGGATTTTCCTGCACCGTTTCTTCCCACAATACTCAGCTTCTCACCTCTGTGGATTTTAAAGGAAACGTCCTGCAAAACCCAATTATCGCTTCCGGGATATTGAAAGCTCACATTTTCAAAGGCAATGACTTCCGGGCTCCAAGGCTTCATGATTTCATCGCACGCTTCGCTCACGGCTTCTGTTACCGCAACCTTGCTCTCTGTCATGCCTGCCAGCTTAAACAGCTCCTTTGTACTTTCCATTCTGCTCTCCAGTACCTTAAATTCCCCACGACAGATAAAGATATCCGCCCAGGTATCCAGAACCTGCTTCATACTGTTTGCATAGACTACCACACTACCCACGGTAAGGTAACCCAGCACCACAAATACTGCCAATACAATATAAATGACTGCACCGGTAATACCCGAGGACGCAGCAGAAACCGTAGAGGGCATTCCGGTAAGCAGGCCTATACGCTTGCAGACATGCTCCATACTCTTAACCATCTTTTGAAATTCTGTGTTAATTGGCTTCTCCCCATCATAGATGCGGATATCCTTTCCCATGTTGTAATTTAACACAATATGCTCAAGCAGATACATACCCAGGCGGTTTCCCCTTGTAAGTTCATCATACAGAGCAGGGACTTTTTCTGTGGAACGCTTCTGAAAATACTTTACAAGACGGGTTGAGCCCCACACCAGCAATACGATACCAACCACTGCTGCCAAAAATCCCCACACAGCCCCCTGCATTGCATTCCACAGCATAGCGGGCAGGGTAAAGAGAATGCCGATACCCAGACCGAAGGTCAGAATACTTTGATACAATCTATCATAATTATCTATCACTGCGCCAAAGGTCCCCATATTGTCATCCGAAAAGCGGATACTTTGCCGCAAATCCTGAAATTCGGAGGTCTCCTTCCTTGCATAATCCACCTTGAGAAAGGCTGTCGTTTTATCCTTCGTATAATGCTGTTCCACCATGAAACGCTTATAGTCAATGACTCTGTTAAGCATTAGGGATATCAGTGCCAAAGCCGCATTAACCCCTGCAATTCCCAGTACCATAAAGGCAAGCTGTCTTCTTGTACTGTCTGCAAAGCCATCCAGAATAAATCCCAGAGAAACTGCGTTGAAATACACACCTACCGCACCAAACAGACTGCGCACAAACAAAAGCTTAAGCAACCATTTATCATATTTATCAATCATTCTTTTCATGCACATTCACCACTATCCTTATAATATCTGCTCTGTAACTCAAAAAGCTCCGCATACTCCTTACCTGCCGCAAGCAGCTCCTCATGGGTTCCCTCTTCCGCAATACCACCGTTTTTCATAAATAGAATGCGGTCGCAAAAACGGGTACTGGCAAGTCTGTGTGAAATAAACAGAGAAGTCTTTCCTGCTGTAAGGGAATGATATTTCTGATAAAGCTCCGATTCCGCCACTGCATCCAGCGCAGCCGTAGGCTCATCCAAGAGAAGAATTGGCGCATTTTTGTAAAGTGCTCTGGCAATCAGCATTCTCTGTACCTCTCCGCCGGACAAATCCCTTCCGTCCACATGTGCCTCACTGATGAGTTTTTCGTCCATGTCTGCTGCATATTTATCCAGTCCCACCTCCGTAAGACATCTTCTTACAAGCTCTCTATCCACATCCTGCTCCTCTGCCATTGCTACATTGCATGCAATAGAGAAGGGAAGCACCACAAAATCCTGGAATGCAACGGATAGCAGCTCATAAATCTCCTCCGGTGCATATTCGCTGACCGGAACATCATTTAAGTAAATCTCACCCTCTGTAGGTCTGTACATACCGCTTATCAGCTTTATCAGGGTGGATTTACCCGCTCCGTTTTCTCCTACGAGAGCAACCTTTTCACCCTTTTGAATACACAGATTCAGGTTGGAGATAACATCCTCTCCTTCCTCCGTATAACGGAAGGAAACGTTTTCCAGACGGATGCTCAGTGGTCCTTCCCCCACTTGCTCCTTAAGCCCTGTCTTTGCGGGAAGCTGCTCGTCCTTCTCCAAAAAGTCACGTATCAACTGCACATCATTACTTCCTGCAATCAGACTGTTGAAGGAGCCTAAAAAACGGTTGATAAAGCTTGAAAGCTGACTAATCAACCCCATGTAGAGTACAAAAGAGGATAAGGTAATGCTTCCGTTTAGCACGCCCCACACTGCATATCCCATGACCACAACGTCATAAACCAAATTTACAAGGATACGGATAACTCCTAAAGCATCATCAAAGTTCTGTATCTTACGAAACCATCCGGCACGCTCCCTTATGTGGGATTCCAGACGATCCAAAATCCAGTCTTCACAGCCGTATGCACTGATATCCTTGCCGTACTCTTTCAAAATCAGCTTCTCATTTATGTAAGCAATCTTTTTATCCGTTTTGCTCCAATTGTCCCTGTTTTTCTGATAGTAGCGGTCACAGAGACGCCCTATCAAGGTATTTATCAGGGAAATTACCGGCACAAACAGAATAATCCAGCCGGACAACTGCTGTAATATTGCAATACAGGACACTACACCCACTGCCGTCAATATCAGATTTTTTACTCCGCACAAAACTGCATTAATACCAATAGAATCATTGTCCGGAAAAATCAAATTCTCCACCTGCTCAATCTTTACCTGAACATCTGCGTTCTCAATAGTCTGGTATCTACAGTTCATTATTTTCTTGTTTACATATAAAATGTACTGCTGTCTGCAATTATTCTTTGCAACAGAATGTACTGCTGCAAAGTATGTAACAGCAAAATTAGCAATTGCCATTCCCACCGCTATCGCCGCCACCGCAAGGATAATGTATGACAGCTTCCAATGCTCCTCAATGCCCTTTAATACCGTGGCGGGCATGTACGCCCACAGCATGGAAAGCAGCACGGACAAAAAGGAAATGATAAGGGAATAAACCATCACAAGAGGGTAGTTTTTGGTTGCATCCTTCACAACGTACAGACAGTTTTGCAGTACTGAATACTTTTTATCTTTATGTACCATGTCACGATTCCTCACCTGTTAAGTCTATTTATGAAGTACAATATAGGTGGTAGGCATTTCCAAAGGATGCCACGTGGTGCTGAGTATCTTTCGCTCTATCAGCTTACCTGCGGGCACACATACAGCGCTTTCCATCTTATCCATGGAGGCAATTCCTTTTACCTTGCTTTGTAAATGCTTCGGAGTATGTTCACTAAGCACCTTCTCTTCCGACTGCTCAAGTGCTGTCAAAAGCTCACCAAGCTCTTCTTCCACGAATGCTTTTACCAGCGCAACTGCCGCTTCGTATTGCACCTTAGTAAATACCGGTGTGGTCACACGGAAGGTATCCTCCTCCTTTACCACATAACCCTTTCTAATCAATTCAGCTACAGCTTCCAAATCATACTCACTAAATCCCTCACATCTGCCGTGAGCAATATCACAAAAGATTCGCTTATCTCTGGAATTTTCGTACAAATCCATGTGACTGCCCTTGGGCTTGGGCTTATAGTCGACAACGTGCACGCTATCCCCACCCTCTGTATCATCATGCAAAAATTCAAAAATATGATTCTCCAGATAACTATTCTCCACCAGCCACAGGTATGCATGCTCCCCCCAGGCAGTCACGGGGTATTCCTCTAAATTATTGGTTTCAATAATATCGGTTCCGTAAAACGTGATGGCGGTCATCACAAAGGTCATAAGCTGCCAGCGCAGAGTGTTTTCGGAAAAATCTGCTCCCACAAAACCAATCTTTTTAAACGCATCCAGATTTTCATCCAAAAACGCTTCTATCTTTTCTGCAATTTTATCCTGAAAAGGCACTGCCGCACGCTTCATCTCTTCTCCGCAATCCGCTGTGATAACAAGTACGTTTGTCTTGTAATGGGTTCCATCCTTTATTAAAATTTCCTTCTCCAAAAGGGCTCTTAAATCATCCTCCAGATAAGGAAGAGGAATACCGGTCTCCAAACTAATCTGCTCTGCTGTCAGAGTATCGTTGTAGCAGGCATTCACAATGTTCTGTCTGATTTTACTCTGCATAAAGTCCCAGAATCTGTTGGGACCTGAACCATTGTACATAGGGTTTAAGGTTATCGGGTTATAACTGAGTGTTCCAAGCTTACGTTCCATAATCATTCCTTCTTTCATAATTTGTCTCGCCTTGAATAGCAGGTACTTTACCATGCTCTCACTGATTCCGAGGATATCTGCAATTTCCGAACAGGACTTTTTGTCAACATAATACAATATGGTGGCACGGCGGTACTTTTCTGACAGGAGTGTCAGCTCTCTCCGCAGCAAATAAATGTCGGTATTTTCCTCTTCAGGAAATGTATCCTCTGTGGGAATATCCTCCGTCAACTCACATTCCTTACGGTTTGTCTGCTTTCTGACCCACTGCTTGTACACATTTCCTGCCACCGCCCACATAAAGCCGTAAAAGGCGCTCTCATCACGAATGTTGCCGGATGCTTTTATGAGCTCGCAGAGAATATCCTGGGACAAATCCTCCGCCTCCTGCCTGCTGTGGGTTTTATTCATACAGTACAGGAAAATAGTTTTAGACATTTCTGCAATTCTCTCTCCATATTGATTCTGATTCATCATTGCGTATCCTCCGTTTTAGAAGCTTCTACCTTTATAGTGTAAGAAATTTGGAACGGTTAAGGTTTTTTGTGAAAAATTTTTATTTTTTGTAAATATGAGGTGCGGAGTGGAGACACCTATGGTAGCCGCAGGCACGCTTCCGCTATGCTTCGCAACGCAGCGGCACTAAGCTCGAAGGCGCAATTTCTCGCGCCTTATACCTCGCTAAGGGCCGGCGTGCTCAGAATGCGCTGCTTGTACCATGATAGCCCACTCTGACCTCGCCGACTCACTCCTTACAAAATTTAAAATAGTTTATAAAATCAGCTGCAATCCACAAAACGGGCTTGCAGCTGTAAATAAGTCTCCGATATAGGTTACTCTTTCCACTTGAGGCGGTGTAACTCGCCCTTCATCTGCATATCGCTAAAGCCGTTCTGGCGCAGTGCCTCGTAGAGCACAATAGCAGCAGAGTTGGACAGGTTTAATGAACGGATGGCGGGAAGCATGGGAATGCGGATACAGTTCTCCTCATTCTCCACAAGGATTTCCTCAGGTATGCCGGCACTTTCCCTGCCAAACATAATAAAATCATCGGGACCGTACTCCACCTCTGTGTAGGTGTGCTTTGCCTTGGTGGATGCCATCCAGATTTTGGCACCGGGATGCTTCTCCAAAAACTCCTCATAATTTGTATAGCGTGTCACGTCCAGATGTTCCCAGTAATCCATGCCTGCACGGCGAAGCTCCTTTTCATTGATACGGAAGCCCAGCGGCTCTATCAGATGAAGACTTGTACCCGTAGCCACGCAGGTACGTCCGATATTTCCTGTGTTTTGCGGTATTTCCGGCTGATATAATACAATGTGCATCAGTTTTCCTCCAATTTATAAATCTCATCCGTCTTGGGCTTGTCCATATAACGGATTTCATCATCGTTATGTAACACCCTGTCATTGCTGTCTGTAAGCTTTCCTACCACCACTGCGGGAATGCCCTGCCTCTCCAGAGCTTCCACCAAACCATTGCCATCCTCTGTAGTCATCAACAGACAGCCACCCGACAATAGCTCGTACGGGTTTACGTTTAACTGCTCACAGACCTCCACAGTTTCCTGACGAAGGGGCAGTTTTTTCAAATCCACACTCATGCCTAATCCCGCACCCTCTGCAAGCTCCCAGAGCGCACCGAAAATGCCTCCCTCGGAAGCATCATGCATTGCGCCAACGCCATATTTTCTTGCAATCGTTGCTTCGGATAAAACCGAAATATATTGGGAAAAGCCTGCTGCCTCCTCCACCAGATAAGCCGGATAGCGCTCAAGAAGTTTCTCCCTATATGACTTTGCCAACATGGCTGTTCCTTCCAGACCAATCCACTTGCTGATAACAATATCCTCTCCGGGCTTGGCTTCCTTTATGGTATGTACCTCTCCGCTCTTTACCCTTCCATAACCCGTAACGACTGCATACGGAGTATTTACCGCCTTTGTCAGACGGGTTTGTCCGCCTGCAATCTGCATGGATAATTTACTACTGGTCTCTTCTGCTTCGGACATTAACTGCTTCAAAACACTCTCCTCCGCATCCTCCGGAAGGAGCAATGTAATCTGCACCGCCAACGGCTCTGCACCGCCGCATGCCAGATTGTTGACACACTTTTGCAAAAGAATCTCCATGGGAACTGCCGTGGCATTCCTGTTCGTCCCGCATGCTACTGCCGCTTCACGCATGCAACTCGCCATCAACTCCCCATTCTCTGCAGATGCAAAAAAGGCGCAGTCTCCCCCTGAGACTGCACCACTTATTACTTCCTTGCGTTTTGTCTTTATCTGTCTGAACACGGAACGCTTTAATACGTTTTCCGAAACTTTTCCGATTTTCATAGCTATACCTAATTTATTGTCCTTCTGCTGGCGGTGCCGTCAAAAGCGCAATTACGTTCTTTACATGATCAATGTTGTAGGTTCCGATTGCTGCCATAATCTCAATCTGTTTCTGAGGGTCATCGGTTGCCACACCCACAATCGCGCTTCTGGGACTCATT
Organism: Lachnospiraceae bacterium; assembly: GCA_015056975.1. GTDB lineage: Bacteria > Bacillota > Clostridia > Lachnospirales > Lachnospiraceae > Acetatifactor. The sequence continues at coordinate 33,171 of SVFG01000016.1, forward strand.
TTGTACTTGCTGCTGTTTACAGGCTCACGGCTGACTTCCACACCGTTCTCCGTAACCACCTTCCAAAGCTTTGCCTTGTAACCGATATGCGCACTCTCTGTGGTAATGTAACCAAGGGGCTTTGATGCATCCGCTGTAATCTCATCATGAGGAGGAACTGTCTCCTCCAAAATCTCGCTTTCATATCGTACGGTACGATTTTCCGGTCTTACTTCCTTACCATAAACCGTCACTGTTACATGTTTATCCTTGCAATTACTCTCAATGTAAATGGGATAATACGTATTATTTACAAAACGGAAGTCCTTTCCCGAACTCTCAGCAATTGCAGCGTCAGCAGATTTGTCCACATAAGCAACCACCATGGAGTGATTGTATCTCTCCTTTACATCCAATTCCGCCTGTAAAACAGCATTATACAGAGTAGATGAAACCTGACAGATTCCACCGCCCAGACTGTCTACAACCTTACCGTTTAAATAGGACGCTGCCATCTGATAACCATTCTTCTCACTGAATGGTGTCACCAAATCAAGGGTGGAAAATTCTTCACCCGGATACAAGGTCACTCCGTTAATCAGTCTGCTTCCATTTTCCACATTGGCACATCTGGTAGAGCCCGATGTGGCGTAAGAGGTCTGAAAGGTTCCAAGCACATCCTTCACTACGGAAAGCTCCTCAATACCTCCCAGCGGCAAATCTTCGTTTATGGCAAGTGCAATGGTGGCAGGCTCCCTCTTCCACTCATCCATCATATAATCATATACTTTGTCAATAGATGCTTCCACATCCAAAAGATATCCGATACTGCCTTCAATTACAGAAAACACATCCTTATCTTTCTTAAGACGATAGTCCACAGCCTCTCTGTCAAACTGAACACACTGCTGTGTCAGGATTTGGTTGATCGCTTCAACATCATACTGTATTTCTAAATCAAATACATAATTGTCATGCTCCAAATCCTTAAGCGCCTTGTATCTCTGGATAACGTTTCCTTGCGTACCCAGAAAAACCGCTTCTTCCATAATCTCAGGATTGGTCCAGGAAATGCCTAAATCTCCCGCGGTGACAACCACCGCATTTTCATCTGCGGCAACCAAAGTAACCTCTATCTGAGCCAATTCATCCACATAAGCCTCTACCGCCTGCGTGGCTTCTTCCTTCGTAAGTCCCGATAATTCCACACAATCCGCATAAACACCCTTCTTTATGGTGACATCGGACTTCGCCTGTACTGTAATACCAAACATCATGGTACACAGTAACAGCAGGACTCCAAATCCTCCCTTTTTCCAATTCCTTTTCATAATATTCTCCTGCAATGTCTTGACTAAAAACTTCCCTGCTTCGTTGAATTAAGCAAAAAAGTATGCTAACATGGGAAGTATCATAGCAACTATAACTACAATAATGATAATCGCAGATACGCGTTTCTTCATTTTTTTACTGTTAAAATTTATCATATGCTCCTCCAATCTTACAGCTAAACTCTGAAAGGATATTATATATGAAATTCTTTATTTTGGCAAGTTTAATTCTGCTTGGCTTCCTCATTTACAGAGCCTCAAGACTGCAACGAAAGCAGTCCGCCCATGAGGAGAAAACCTTCTGGGAACGGGAAGAAGAGGCCAACAGCGTGAGGCGTAAACCTTTGGACGGTTTGGAATATATTACCATACCGCTCGATACTCTGCCCGTGAATGTCTTATCCGATAATGATGTGGTGACCAATTGTACGCAAATCATTACCGGTCTGGCAGACCAAAAAATCGTTAATCTCACGGGATATACCAATACAGATTTAAAGCTTGCGTACGGCGCGGCAAACCTTACCGCACTTACAGAATATGATGATAATTACACACTTCTGGCTCGCACGCTTCAGGAGTGGGCTGATGCACTGCATGCAGCAGGTCTTGATACAGCGGCCCAAAGTGTTTTGGAATTTGCCATAGATACACACACGGATGTGAGTCGCAGCTATTACCTCCTCGCCGAAATATATGCCGGCAATCTGGACTACTCCAGGATAGAAGCACTGGCCGACGCGGCAGCTTCCCTGCGTTCTTCTAACGCTCAGACGATTGTCCGAACCTTGCAGGAAACGTATCTGTAAGACGGCTTGCCTCACTTCTGGTAAGCTTTTCAATATCAACATCTAAGGTTATATTATGCTGCGCAAGCAGACGATATAACCTTTCTTTTTGAGCCTTGGTGGCGGGAGTGTCCCGCTTCACCTTGAATATAAGTGGCTTTGGTTGAAACAGGGTTTTTTCCACACCGTAAAATATAGCAACCAGTTTTTCATAGAGCTGTACGGTTGCCTTGGCATCCGCAAGGGCGCGGTGTGCTTGATGGGAAATCCCATAATATTCACAGAGATAATCAAGACTCCGATGTTCCAGCTGTGTCAGAAATCTTCTGGAAATCTTTAACGTATCTACACCTTCCCTCTCAAAGGTAAGCTTCCTGTCCACTGCCGCTTTCTTTAAGAAGGAGTAATCAAACAAAACGCTGTGTCCCAATAACGGCAAATCGCCCAAAAAATCTAAAAGATCAGGAAAAACCTCCTCAATATAAGGCGCATCTGTAAGCTGTTCATCCTTAATCCCCGTAAGCTCCACAATCCGCTGTTCCAGCTTACGTCCGGGATTTACAAAGGTTTCAAAGGTTTCTTTTATTTCACCGTCTATGACTTTCACGGCACCAATCTCTATAATTTTATCAAGCTTGGGATTTAGACCCGTGGTCTCTAAATCAATACATACGTAGGTATTAAACATCAGCTTGTTCCTTCTTTACAAGTTGTGCATATGCGCTCCCCGTCAACGGGTCGCGCCTCTTATAATCAAATAAAATATAAGTGCAAGTTTGTGTGCCGATATCTCCCGAGCACTTTGCATTATCCGTCGTATCTGCGCAAAATGCCCTCATCTGCTCCACATCCCACACCGGATAGCTAAAGGGCTCCAGATGGGTCATTTTACTAAGCTGCTTCCAGTCGTAGTTTTCGTAATCCGGAAGGTATTTCCTCTCCTGCTCCTCCGCCTGATAAAAGGTGCGTATCTCCTCCTTTACGGCAGCTTGCGTAATATCCATGCAAAAGCCCGGTCTGCTCTTTACATTTTCCCGCAGATATAAATCATATACCAAAAGCTCTTTGTAAACCGCTTCCCGCGCCGGGTCGTACTTCCTTGCAAAGGAAAGGAGTATCTCATAGCGGTAGCTTCTCGCCGGATTGTTTACAAAATATCCCTGCTCCTCAAAAAAGTCCGCCAGCTTTTCATACATGGTAAAGGCACTGTCAAATGCCTGCTCCAGAATTGGCAACGTATGTGTAAACTGATTGCTGTTATAGTAGATTTCTACCATTTCCTCAATGCGCTTTAGCCGCACCACATCCTCATAGGAAAGCCATTTCGTATAAAGCACTTCATAGGGAGGCTTACTGCCATACACCAAACCGTATTCTACTGCGCGCTCCTCCATAGGCGAACCCTTTAGAACTTTTAAAAAGCCAAGCTGCAGCTGCTGGGGCATCATGGCATAAACCCTGTTAAAGGAATTACCAAAGCTTTCATAATCCTCATAGGGAAGTCCTGCTATCAAATCCAAATGCTGATGCACGTTTTTGCCACGGTGTATCGCCGCCACAATCTGCTCCAGCTTTTCCACATTCATGACTCTGTCGATGGCTTCTATCGTCTGAGGATTTGTTGATTGTACCCCAATTTCCAGCTGCACCAATCCCGGGCGCATGCGGTTTAGAAGCGCAATCTCTTCCTCCCGCAAAATATCAGCTGAAATCTCAAAATGAAAGTTGGTGACACCATTGTCATTTTCTAAAATATACTGCCACACCTCCATGGCGTGCTTATGGTCGCAGTTAAAGGTTCTGTCCACGAACTTTACCTGTGCTACTCTTTTGTCCAGGAAAAACTGTAGCTCCCTTTTTACGACACCAATGTCACGTAATCGCACCTTCTTATCAATG
>SVFG01000135.1 GCA_015056975.1 Lachnospiraceae bacterium
ACTTTATCCGTTGGGGCGGTGAGGAATTTATCATCATCCTTCCCAACTGCCCATTGGACAAGGCAGTGGATATCGCCGAATCATTACGCGTGGCAGTGGAAAACAGCAACAACGATATCTGCCCCACCACTATTTCCATCGGAATTGCACCGTATAACGGCATTAATTACAAATCCGCCATTGACAAGGCAGACAAAGCACTCTATGCCGCTAAAGGCAAGGGTCGTAATTGCATACATGTTTCATCCTTATAGGAAGATAGCAACCCCTGCCGGACACATTGTTCTGCAGGGGTTTTTGCGTGTGCGGAAACAGGGCGTGGGGAGGGATACCATGACAGCCGCAGGCACGCTCCCGCTATACTTCGCAACGCAGCGGTACTAAGCTCGCTTAATTGCATCTTAGGATGCAATTACCTCACTAAGGACCGGCGTGCTCAGAATGCACTGCTTGTGCCATGGTATCTCTCCCCCGCCCTATCCATACACATACAATAAGCCGGCACAATAATGTGTCGGCTTACTTATCAACACCAGCTTCGTATCAGTGCAATCTCTCTTGCATAACCCTCATCATCATTGGGCGTCTCCAGAATAAAGGGCTTCCCCTGCAAAAGGGGATGCTGCGCAATTCTCTTCATAGCTTCCAATCCTATTTTTCCTTCACCGATTTTCTCATGTCGGTCCTTGTGGCTACCACACTCGTTCATGCTGTCATTGAAGTGAACCGCCTTTAACTTATCAAGACCTATCACGCGGTCAAATTCTGCGAGCACATTATCCAAATCATTTACAATGTCATAGCCACCATCCCACACATGACAGGTATCAAAGCAGATTCCTACCTTTTCAGGTAGCTTTACCAAATCAAGGATTGCTCTAAGCTCTTCGAAGCTTCTGCCCACCTCAGAGCCCTTTCCCGCCATAGTCTCCAGTAAAACCGTTGTGGTATGCTCGGGCTTTAATGCTTCATTGATAGCTTCCGCTATCAGAGGAATCGCAACATCCGCTCCCTGTCCCACATGGGCTCCGGGATGAAAATTGTAATAATTTCCCGGCAGATATTCCATGCGCTCTAAGTCATCCTTTAACATACCCACGGAAAAGCTACGAATATCCTCCTTTGCGGCACACACATTCATGGTGTAGGGGGCATGGGCAACCAGTACACCAAACTTCTCTTTTTCAAGCAGGTCACGAAGCTTTTTTGCATCCGTCGGCGCGATTTCTTTTGCCGCACCACCCCTTGGATTTCTGGTAAAAAAAGCAAAGGTGTTGGCATTAAGGACTAACGCATCCTTTCCCATATGTTCAAAGCCTTTGGATGATGAAAGATGATTTCCGATATACATGAAAAATACCTCCTATTGATAAACAGGCGGCATCCTCAGATGACCGCCTGTACTTTGTCTCTGTTATTATGCGAACCAGGAAATTTTGTGTACGACCTTTCTGTAAAGCTTATAGCCCAACACAACAAAGAGTGAAACTAACAGGTACAATGTTGAAAGCAAACCTGCTGCGCCACCCACGATTACAATAATCCACATTCCTAAACTCATATTCTTCTCCATTCTCAACTATATTATTTGCCGCTTTGGCGGTCTTTTTGAAATATAGTGAGAAGGATGCTTTTTCTCCATCCTGATGATGTATGTAAGCAATAATAAAACGCCTGCTTAATACTGCACTCTGACGTTCATATCCTATAACAAAGGCAAGAGAAAACAATGTCATAAGCATTGTCACAAACAGCCACAACACCGCATGAAGTCTGTTGCTCATCGTGCGTCTGCCGGTAAACCGGCTCCGCTCCGTTAGATTGCTGTACAACCGGTCCGGTTCAGAAATTTCAGGCTTCATCGCAACCTGCTCCACCGATGCCTTCACAGTTGTAAGCACAGCCCTGTTATCATAATTTTTCGTAGCAAAGCAAGAATCTACCTTGTTCACCTCAAAGCAGACTCCTGAAAACAGAAAAGCCAATATAAATAAAAAGCTTAACCTTTGTCGGAAATTTCTACGAAACATAAACCATACCTCGCCACCATTTTAACAAATGCACTCCTACCATGCAAGAGTAATCCTTATGTTTTACGGAAGTTTTCTCTGCGTATACTTATATTACGAATACTTGCACCTCGCTTCTTGCACCATTTTCTAAATTATTTTATAATATATCTATAACAATTATCACCAAAAAACCAAGGAGTGAGCATTATGACCAGAAAACGTTTGGACCGGGATTTAAAATGGTATTTTCAGGGCTTTCCCTATTATCAGATGCGTGTGGATACCGATTATTTTCACGGTTTTGTCAGCCTGATTCAATTGCTTGACGGCGAATATCGGTATTGGGAATTCCGGAAAGCCGGTTCTGCCCCCGTATGCGGCAAAGACATGGTTTGGCTGCAGCTTCTTCCGGACGATACAAGCCGTTGCATCACAGCGAAATTTTTACCGGACAAAACAGTGTCTGTGTGGTATGTAGATGTCATTGAAGGCTGGGAATATGAATCTGATGGGGTAATCGCGATTATAGACAAATACCTGGATGTGATTTTCACACCTCAAGGCGATGTGAAGGAGGCCGACCGCGATGAACTGGATGCTGCATATCACGTAGGTGAGCTGACCAAAAAGCAATACGAGGATGCCCTGTCTGAGGGCAAACGTATCATGACCGATTTATGCAGCGATATCAACGCAACCCATAAATGGTGCAGAGAACTTCTTGCTCATGTGGAAAACCGCATCGACGCAGGGGAGGGAAGGATTCACTAATCATGCGTAAAATATACTTACTGACTTTGCTTATCTGTTTGTGCGCCTTGTGTGGCTGTAACCGTCCAAATATGATTTCAGGTCAGGTCTTAGAACTCCATGTAACGGATTCCTCTACGAACCTGGTTCTTACCACCTCTCAAGACGCAAGAATCGGTTTGATTATAGATAATAACACCATCCTTATGTCTGATTTTGAGGACATCGATGCGGACGGTCTGAAAGCAGGTGATTTCAAGGATGTCATAATCACCGCAAAGCCGGGCAAAAAAGAAACTCCCTTTAGCACAGCAGATGGCAGAACATTAAAAGCCTCCGTTGCAGAGCATATCCTTATTACCGGTATTCTAACGGATGCCACATACAGCTTATCCGACGGAACACAGCTTGAAATATGGAGATATTCAGACTCCATTCTTTATCAGTTCCCCAACGGCGATTGCCTGCTTCAGGTAAAGAATCCTACCGGTCCCGCTAACTCATATGCGGGAAACCTGGAAAGCTTTGACGATTTAGGTGAAACTGCCAAACAGACTGTACTTTCCTATTATGAAAGCCGTGGAGAATACTACAATATAGAAGAGGAATTGGAACACGCATACAAGGAATATCAGACTACTCAAGATAAAAATACTTTTCAGTCCCATCTTTTGGAGCAAAGCATTTCTCCCGCCTCCTCCAACGATAAGATGATTTGCTTTCTGACCTCTGTCACCTTGCCTCTTTCCGGCAATACGGTTCATGAGGTGCGTATAGGAACTGTTTTTGACAAGGAAACAGGCGTACATATCGATAATTTGGATCTGTTTTCCTGCTCTGAGGCTGAACTTATTAAAACAATTCTGGACATCTCCGGTGTCACAGAACATACTTTAAGAAGCGAGATGGAAACCGCCTTCCAACCGGAATACATCCTATTGCTTCCCCAATGCATGGAAGTAACCTTCCCGGCAGGCACCCTGCCAAGCCACGAAAGCACATATATCCTTGCACTGGATTATGAAGGGGACTTGCTCTCCATTCTACATGACTGGGTCGTTCCCGATGATGCGGAATAATACTTACTATAGGAAAAGTAGCAGGCAGGGGGGAGGGGAATACCATGGTACAAGCAGCGCAATGTGAGCACGCCGGCACTTAGCGAGGTAATTGCATCGTAAGATGCAATTAAGCGAGCTTAGTACCGCTGCGATGCGAACCTTAGCGAAAGCGTGCCTGCGGCTACCATGGTATTCCCCTCCCCCCTACCTGCTACTTCTATTACAGCAAAAACAGCTCCCACGCAATCGCGCGGGAGCTGTTCCATTTTCCTCTTACATCATTGACAATGCATCCTCATCTGCCACGATGGTAACATCGGGATGAAGCTGCAATACGGAAGCCTGCACCTTGGGAGTGATTGGTCCGTTGATTACCTCCTTCAAAATAGGAGCCTTATCCTTGCCGCTTACCACTACCAAAATCTTCTTTGCAAACATGATATTTCTGATACCCATGGTATACGCCTGCTTAGGTACTTCGTCGATGGAAGCAAAGAATCTCTTGTTTGCCTCGATGGTGGTCTGTGTCAAATCTACACAATGTACATCCGGCACAAAGCTGTCTCCGGGCTCGTTAAAACCGATATGTCCGTTGTGACCAAGACCAAGCAGCTGAATATCCACACCACCCATGCTGTCAATAATCTTGTTGTAGTCATCGCAAGCCTTATCGCTGTCCGGCTCCATGCCGTCCGGTAAATTGGTGTTCTTCGGATCAATATTTACCTTAGAGAACAGATTATCATTCATAAAGTAATAATAGCTCTGATCGTTATCCTTCGGTAAGCCTTTGTATTCATCCAAATTCACGGTTCTTACAGCTGAAAAATCCAATTCACCTGCATTGTATCTTTCTACAAGGTTCTGATACAAACCAATAGGTGTAGAGCCGGTAGCAAGACCCAATACGCAATCAGGCTTCATCAGTACCTGCGCAGCCATAATATCTGCTGCTTTTTTGCTCATGTCAGCATAGTCTTTTGCTTTTATTACTCTCATTTACGTTTTCTCCTTTTTGTTTTTATGTTTTTACAAAAAGTATTTTATCACAAACAT
>SVFG01000017.1 GCA_015056975.1 Lachnospiraceae bacterium
TCACGGATCTTTTTGATGTGCACGGTTACGGTGGCGATGTCACCGATGGAATCCATGTCCCAGATTTCCCTAAAGAGCTCATCCTTGGTAAATACGTGGTTGGGATTCTCTGCAAGGAAGGTCAAAAGATCGAATTCCTTGGTGGTAAAGGTTCTCTCCTCACCGTCCACATATACTCTGCGGGCAGTTTTATCGATGCGGATGCCGCGGATTTCCACGATGTCGTTCTGAGGCTTCTGATTGGTGCCCACCAGGCGCTCATAACGCGCCATATGTGCCTTTACTCTTGCAACCAGTTCGCTGGGGCTAAATGGCTTTGTCATATAATCGTCCGCGCCCAGACCGAGACCTTTGATTTTATCAATGTCATCCTTCTTGGCAGATACCATGAGAATGGGGATGTTTTTCTCCTCGCGGATGCGCTTGCACACCTCAAAACCGTTCATGCCGGGCAGCATCAAATCCAGAATAATCAAATCATAGCTTCCGGTAAGTGCTGCCTCTAAGCCCTTGTCTCCGGTATTGCAAATATCCACCTCAAAGTCGCTCAGCTCCAGATAATCCTTCTCCAAATCTGCAATTACTTCTTCGTCTTCAATAATTAATATCTTGCTCATTTCTTCCTCCGTTTCCGGCTTGTACGCCGTACCTGTTATACTTTCTATGCTTCTGACTGCAGCTCGATATATTTTCTGATAACAAAGTGAATGCAAGTGCCTTCACCCTCTTTACTTGTGGCCCAGATATATCCGCCGTGGTCCTCAATAATCTTTTTCACAATAGATAATCCGATACCGCTTCCGCCCTGTGCAGAATTGCGGGAAGCATCCGTCCGATAAAACCGGTCAAAAATCTTTTGTAAATCCTTTTGGGCGATACCCTTTCCGTTATCCTCTATCTCTACCCGGATGGAGTCCACCTCATCCAAAATACGGATGCCGATTTCTCCGTGAGACTTATCCATGTATTTCACACTGTTGCTGATAATGTTGTTGATTACTTTCTTCATCTGCTCCGGATCTGCAATGACAATGGTATCCGGCTCCACATAGTTGGAATAATTCAGCTCGATTCCCCTGGAATCCAAATCCAGACCAACCTCCTCCACACAGTCACCGAAATAATCTGCCACATTGATGCGGTGGAAGTTATAGGGAATCCGATTGTTGTCGATTCCGGAATATACCGTAAGCTCATTAATCAGCTTATCCATATCATTTGCCTTGCTGTAGATGGTCTTGATATATTTCTCCATCTTTTCCGGGGTGTCTGCAACACCATCCATAATACCCTCTACATAACCCTTGATGGCTGTAATCGGCGTCTTCAAATCGTGGGAAATATTGCTGACAAGCTCCTTGTTCTGCTGACGCTGCTCCAAATTCTCCTCCGTGGACTCCTTCAGGCGCAGGCGCATGTCTTCATAATTGCGGTACAAATCTCCCAGCTCGCCCTTGCCTTCCGTTTGCAGTGCGTAGTCAAAATCACCGTTCTTTATCTTGCGCATGGCTACGTTCAGTTCATCTATAGGAGTAAATACGCTCTTTCGTATCCACTGCGTCAGCATCCAGCTGGTAAACAAAAGTATCAGGGCAATTGCCACGAACATACCGATAAGCAGTTCTCTGGAAATCAATGAGCCTACCCTGGTCACCACAAACACGCTTCCGTTACTGCCATCAGAAAAAGTAAAATCCAACTGCTTTACATATTTTTCCAAATCATCAAAATAATATCCGGCATCCTCGGACAAATCAGTGTCTCCATAATGCGGCAGTCTGGGAAAAAGCTTCTTTGCCCCCTCCTCCTTACCTGCATAATAAAGCTCTTCGCCCTTTCTCACGATAAGATAAGTAGATTTTCTTGCTATTCTTGAATTGACATCCTCCAGATATTCCTTGTCTTCTAATTTAGCCGGATCCTTTTCAAGCTGTTCCTGCAGTACATAATATGTACGGTCAGTAGTACTTACAAACTCCTGCATATTTTCTGACATCAAAGAATAATCAAGCTCACCGAATCCATAACCCTTCTGCACATTCAACAGACAGATTCCTATAATAAGGAAGGCGATGGTTGTCAAAAGCAGAGGCAGCACTATAAAACTGATAAAGGTTACCTTCAACCGTGTCTTAAGCTTCATATCTTTCTCCCTTGTATCGGTTGTTTCCTATATTACTATACAGATTATACCACACTCAGTTTCTGAATGTGTAAAAACAATCATACTTTATCATTAAAAAAAAATAAAAATTTTTTTGAAAAAAGTTTTTAAAAGGTGTTGACAAATTCCTATAGCGATGTATAATGATATTAGTAACGATTACTGTTTTCAAAAAGAAGGGAGGTAATATGGCACTAAAGCATAGCAGGCAGAGAGATATGATTAAAGCCTTTCTTATGGGAAGGAAGGATCACCCCACTGCCGATGTTGTCTACATGAATGTGAGACAAGAGAACCCTAACATCAGTCTTGGTACCGTTTATCGGAACCTGACTCTACTGGCCGATATTGGAGAAATCCAGAGGCTGCGACTTGGTGACGGTGTGGACCATTTCGATGCAGATACTTCCCCTCATTATCATTTTGTTTGCACGCAGTGTGGCAGCGTTATTGATTTGGAGATGGAGAGTATCGAGCAGATTACAAAAACCGCCGGGAAATGCTTTAACGGCAGGATTACCGGTCACGTCACTTACTTTTACGGCACCTGCGGTGCCTGTTGCAAGGTGCTTAACGCACAGTAACCGGAATATATTTATGAAACGATGGGGAATCACCCCTTAATCAGCCTCTAAGAGGCGTAACATTAAACATTTAAATGAAAAGGAGAATAAGATTATGAAGTATGTATGTCAAGTATGTGGTTATGTTCATGAAGGAGATTCTGCACCTGAGAAGTGCCCTATCTGTGGAGTTCCCGCAGAGAAGTTTACCGAGCAGAGCGCTGAGAAGACCTGGGCTGCTGAGCACGTTGTAGGTGTTGCACAGGGTGCAAGAGAGGATATCATTGCAGATTTAAGAGCAAACTTCGAGGGCGAGTGCTCTGAGGTTGGTATGTACCTTGCAATGGCAAGAGTTGCTCACAGAGAAGGCTATCCTGAAATCGGTCTCTACTGGGAGAAGGCAGCTTGGGAAGAGGCTGAGCATGCAGCTAAGTTCGCTGAGCTTTTGGGCGAAGTTGTAACCGACTCCACCAAGAAGAACCTTGAGCTTCGCGTTGACGCTGAGAACGGCGCTACCGCAGGTAAGTTCGACCTCGCTAAGAGAGCGAAGGAGCTTAACCTGGATGCTATCCACGATACCGTGCATGAAATGGCACGCGATGAGGCTAGACATGGAAAGGCTTTTGAAGGATTGCTCAAGAGATACTTTGGCTAAGCTACAAGCCGAGTAAGGATAAAATAGAAGAAAGCTGGAGGGCACTTGTGCACTTCCAGCTTTTTGCTATTTTAGACTTATTGGGCGACAGCCCTCCATGAAATAGCCCGCAGGGCTATGAATGGCTCGGCTTGTCTATGCGTAGCATTTTTGAGCTTGGCATGGCATCCTTATTGGGCGACAGCCCTCCATGAGGAAGTAGCGTAGCGGATTCCGAATGGCTCGGCGATTAAAATCCACTGATTTCAAGCCATTCTACAGTACCTTCGCCAACCAGTTTTACTCCGCTGATACCCTCAAGGGAAATTGAATTTCCATCGGTAGTCATTTGTGTACAACTTCCATCTGTATCATACAGATGGACTTCCATTTTTTCAGGCATCCACATAACCAGTTTAGAGGCATTCATTCCCTTGTATTCCTCAATATATTTCTTGGCAGGTTCCAAATTAATATATAGGTTGTTATACTTTATATAATCCAAGAACAGCTTCTGCTGGATTGCATCATATCTGGGATATATATTTATCTCCTGCAAATCACTTATATCAATCATTTTTCTTTCTTGTTCTTCAAAATCATTTACATGTTCTTTCAGCCAAGGATAAAAGTTGTCCAGTACATCTTCCCCATACGTCTGTTTCAAAATGGTAATCCTTTGTTCTAACGCACTTTCATCATCAATTTGGTTTTTGTTTTTAAAGGGATATTCTTTTTCAAAATTCACAATCCAGCTTGTGTAATCCCCATAAACATCATGTAAATATGCCATAAACCGAAAGCCTACAGCATAGTTTCCATTTCCCGCATACTCATAAGAATTTTCAAACCAATATTCAATAGGTTGCTCATATAATTCTTCATAAGACATAAACATATTATTTATGGAAGTCGCTGACTCGTCAAAACAAACAGCCAGCTCCGGATATTTTTCTTCCATCTCCTGCAATACAAGGTATGTCGTATACTCAGCAAATCCCTCATTCAATGTAGTCTCATGATACCACGGGGACTGCCGCCACATAAGCGCATGGCATAGCTCGTGTACTATCGTATAACTGTTTCCCATAAGCAAATCGCCCGGTGCCGTCCACACGATACCGTTCGCCTCAAACGCACTTCCGAATTCATTACTATCCAATCCGTCATACCATTCAGCTCCTGAATATAAAAGGTCTTTGTTTATGAAAATATGCGTTTTACCATCCGTAAACTCCTCCGAAGGGTACTCATTTACTTCAAAGGACAGTCCACTGATTTGCTCAATGACGTTCATTGCCTTATTTGTATTACTTTCCAGATTACCCGGAACATAAACGTTTTCACCAATGTGATACACAACCTTTTCTAAATTCAACTCAATATCTTCTGTGGTGATATAATCGGCAGGAACTGCCTTTGATGTATCATTATGTCCTTCACATTTCTCTATACATGCTTTTTCCGTACAGATGGCATCCAGACATAAACCACACGTTAAACATACATTGTCACATACATGCTGTGACACCGGAATCGGCGTGCTTGTTGCAATTGAATTTACTTCTGCTTCCGTGTTTTCAGCGCCACAACCCACTAGGCTTACCACTGCAACCAGCAGTACTAAAAATAACATTTTTTTCATCATCTTTACCTCATTTTAAAAAATCGGCAAACACACCCTGTCAGACTAACTCTGACACTTGCGAGCTTTCTTAATACTCAAAATACTCCAACAACTTCTTATACGTATCCTGTGCCGCCCTGCATGTCTCTATCAGATATCCTTTCTCCGCACCATACTCCTTCAAGCCCCTCCTATAATACTCCTTTGATGCATCCTCAATAATAAACGGCGGAATGTTATTTTTCAAGCATTCCTTGAACATAATCAACCTGCCTACCCGGCCGTTCCCATCCTGAAAAGGATGTATTTTTTCAAAACAATAGTGAAAATCCACAATATCCTCAAAAGTAATATTGCTATTCTCCCGATACTCTCTTAACAATTCCTTCATTTCGGTCGCAACCCCTGACGGATGTGTTGTCTCAGTCATATCACCAATCATATTGGGCCTTTTTTTATAATCACCAACCGCAAACCATTCCTTCTGACTGTCCGTAGTCCCACTCTTTAACAGTAAATGAATCTGCTTCACAATGTCTTCCGATAATTCCTTATCTGCCACAGATAAAATATAATCAAAGCATCTGAAATGATTTACGGTCTCAATAATATCATCCACTTTTTCATACCCATCCGTAACTCCGATAGTCTGGGTTTCATAAATACTTCTGGTCTGATCTTCCGTTAACCGGCTGCCCTCCATATGATTTGAATTGTACGCTAAGCGGATTTGCGTCTGATGATACAATCCACCTTTTAATTTGATACTTTGTTCTTCTCTCAACTTAAACAATATGGAGCTTTCATCTATCTCCTTTTCATAGGACAGAATAGCTCCCGGCTGACAATCAAAATATTTACATAGGCTTTGTATGGTAGACATTGCAACCTCTTCGTTTTTGGAAAGCTTGGCCATGGTTGCGGAGGAAATGCCTATTTCGTTTTTTAATTTTTCTTTAGAAATTTCTCTTTCTTCCATCATCAAAAACAATTTTTTGTAAGAAATCATTTTAATAACCTCCTTCCTGATATCTATCAGTATAGTATATCCGTTTAGATTTGTAAACACTCATGCTTTAGATATATAAATTTACCTTGACTGTTTACACATGGTTTTGGTACCTTTTTCCCGCATTTAATTGACATTATATTCTGTCTATTATATAATGATAACAGACTATTTGTCGAATCAACCCGATATTTTTACGCAACTCGAAAGGAGATTACTATTATGGCAAAGAAAAATGGCGCACAGGCAGTTACAACGATACCCGGAAGAAAGATTGTTTTATCCGCAGGCGTGGGTAAGACAAATATAGAAGAATTAAAGTGGCTTACAGAGACCGTATTACAGGAAGCGGCCGCATGGAAGGGCTCAGGTTGGGCTTACATCGCAGACTGCTCACAGATGGCTCCAGTTTCTCCTGCAGAAGGTGGCGAACTGGTTACCATGACTCAGAAATTCGTAGAAGCAGGCTGTAAGGCTTTCGGTTTCGCAGAGGGTGCTTCCGTTATGTTAAAGATTCAGGCTCAGAAGAATACCGAGCGTTCCCAGACCGGTGTTATCGAGGGACATTTTGCAACCGTAGATGAAGTTTTAAACTGGTTACAGAAGGATGTACAAATTTAATTTCACATTATACAGGGAACAGGCGAAAAACCTGTTCCTTTTTTGATTTTTTGATTGCATTTTTGACTCATATCAACTACAGTAATATATAGAGTGCATTTAGTACTAGAAAAATAATACGAGAGGTAAATATTATGGGATTCTTAACGAACAAAACAGTTATTATTACAGGCGGTGGCAAGTCTGTCCTTTCTAACGGCAGAGCAGGTTCCATCGGTTACGGTATTGCAACAGCTTACGCTAAAGAGGGTGCAAACATTGTTATTACCGGTCGTAATCTCCAGAAGCTGAAGGAAGCTAAGGAGCAGTTGAAGAGCCTTTACGGCGTAAAGGTATTAACCGTTCAGGCTGATATTTCCGCAGAAGCTGACAACAAGGCTATTGTCGCATCCGTTGTGGATCAGACCATTTCCAAATTCGGCAGTATTGATGTATTGATTAACAACGCTCAGGCTTCCGCTTCCGGCGTGCCTTTGAGCGAGCATACTACAGAGCAGTTTGACCTTGCTATTTATTCCGGTCTCTACTCTACATTCTACTACATGCAGGCATGCTACCCTCACCTCGCAAAATCAAAGGGTACTGTTATCAATTTTGCTTCCGGTGCAGGTCTTTTCGGCAACTTCGGTCAGTGTGCATACGCTGCTGCCAAGGAAGGTATCCGTGGACTTACCCGTGTAGCAGCTACCGAGTGGAGCAAGGACGGCATCAATGTAAACGTAATCTGCCCTCTGGCTTGGACTGCTCAGCTTGAGAACTTCCAGAAGTCCTTCCCCGAAGCATTTGCCATGAATGTACATACACCTCCCATGGGCTTCTTCGGTGATCCCGAAGACCATATCGGAAGAGTATGTGTTCAGCTGGCACATCCTGACTTCAAATACATGACAGGTGAAACGATTACCTTAGAGGGCGGTCTGGGACTGCGTCCTTAATTTGTTTTTGGAATTCAAACTGCTTCTTCATGGAGAAATCCACGGAGGGGCAGTTTTTTATTATACCGCGACTCTACATTTTCAACTCGCAGTTAATATTTATTTTCCCAACATTATCTGTACTCCGTCTCCCTTTCCTGTATAATGAAGTTAGAAGCAGACGTCAGCTTACTTCAAATTCGGAGGTTACTATATGAAAATTTTAATCGGAGAAAATATCAAACAACTGCGCAAAGCAAACAATATCACCCAGGAACAGCTGGCAGAGGCACTGAACATCACCTGTGCAGCCGTAAGTAAATGGGAGCGTGGAGACACCTATCCCGACATCACTCTGCTTCAGCCCCTTGCTTACTTTTTCGGAGTCACACTGGATGAACTTATGGGGTATCAGGCTTCCAAAATTCAAAAGGATATTGATGAGCTGATTGCCCGCTACACAGAGCTTTACCGCACTGACTGTGAGGCCGCACGGAAATTAATTGTAAAGGCACATGCGGAGTACCCAAATGACTATCAGATTATGCACTGCTATATGTGGAATCTTGCAGGGGATTACGCTGACAATAACCCGCAGAATTTATTATCCCACAAAACTGAATTTCTGGAGATTTGTGAAAGGATTCTGGAGGGCTGCAAGGATAACTATATCCGCCGGGATGCCCTGAATATGCAGGCAAAGCTTCTGTGGGCGGAGGGTAAAACCGAGGACGCTCTTGCGATTTACCAACAGAATCTGCCTGACTGGTACGGCACTGCGGGACAAAAGAGTGAACAGCTCTTCCCCAAGGATACACCGGAGTTTCTGTACCACGCACGCAAAAATTTGTATGAGCTTGCGGACTTTGCCGCAGACAAGATGGTGAAGGTAATTTTTTACGATACCTGTATGCCCTTTGAGGAACGTATCAAAAAGGCGGAACATTACGGTGATTTGCTGGCGGATTTGAGCACGCAGACGTTAGATGCCGCATTTACCATTATGGCAGCATCTCTATTCTGTAGACTGGCAAATGATTTGAAATGGAATGGCGGCAATGAGGCAGATATTTCCCGCGTGCAGGCAAAGCTTTCAGACCTTTTGGATATGCTGAGTTCGTTTACAAAAACAGATGAAATTCTTGCTACCTACAATCAGGCAATGCGAAAATTCTAAAAATATTCTTGACAATCCTTTTTCCCGGTGTTAACATGACCTCAATAACATAGGAAAAGCGATGACGGAAAAAAGTAGTTTACAGGAAGCAGCCAGAGAGAATAACATGCGGTGAAAGTTATTTATGTGAAATGTATACGAAAACCATTCCCAAGCTGTAATGCCTAAGATGAGCTCATTGTTAAGCGTTACCGTATGCCTGCGTTAAAGGATAGGATTTATTGGAATCTGAAGTGAAAAGTTAAGGTGGAACCGTGCGAATACAGCACCCTTAGATACGTAATAAACATGCGTATTTATGGGTGCTTTTCTTATGTTATCGAAACTGTTAACGCATGAACACATGCAACGAAAGGAGACATAAGTATGAAAGTGATTTGCAGCAACAACGAAATTTTGGAAGGTAGCTTTGAGGACGGTATGGTAAAGAGCGCATTTTGGCATACGGCTGCCCACGTGCTGGCGCAGGCGGTAAAACGCCTTTACCCGGATACGAAATGTGCCATCGGTCCCGCCATTGAAAACGGTTTTTACTATGATTTTGATTTTTCCTTCCCCTTCAGCGAGGAGCTTTTGCCCGCGATTGAGGAGGAGATGAAGAAAATCGTGAAGGAATCTTTGTCTTTACAGATGTATTACATGGAGAAGGACGAAGCTCTCGCCTACATGAAGGAACACAGTGAGGACTACAAGGTGGAGATGATTGAAAATCTTCCCGATTCGGAACAAATCAGTTTTTACAAACAGGGCGAATACGCGGAATTCTGCGCCGGCCCCCACATTGCCAACACCAGCCACTTAAAAGCAATCAAGCTGTTATCCGTGGCAGGTGCTTACTGGAGGGGTGACGAGAAGAACAAAATGCTCACCAGAATTTACGGTATTGCTTTTCCCAAAGCGTCTGAACTGGAGCAGTATCTGCACATGATAAACGAGGCTAAGCTGCGCGACCACAGAAAGCTGGGAAAAGAATTGGGACTGTTTGCCCTGATGGAGCAGGGACCCGGCTTCCCCTTCCTTTTGCCTAAGGGACTTATCCTGAAAAATCTCCTGATTGATTATTGGAGACAGCTTCATGACAGGGAAGGCTACTACGAGATTTCCACCCCTATTATTCTGAATCGCAGTCTTTGGGAGACGTCCGGTCATTGGGACCACTATCGTGATACGATGTACACCACGGAAATCGAAGACGAGGACTTTGCAATTAAGCCCATGAGCTGTCCCGGCGGCATGCTGGTATATCAGTCACAGCCCCGCTCCTACAGGGAGTTGCCCTTGAGACTGGGCGAGCTTGGTCTGGTACACCGCAACGAAAAATCCGGTACGCTCCACGGCCTGATGCGTGTCAGAGCATTTACGCAGGATGATGCCCACATTTTTATGACGGAGGACCAGATTATCGACGAAATCCAGAACGTGGCAAGACTGATTGATGAGGTGTATGCCCGATTTGGATTTGCCTACACGGTTGAGCTTTCCACCAGACCGGAAAACAGCATCGGTTCGGACGAGGATTGGGAGCTTGCAACGACGGCACTTGCAAAAGCCATGGATGCCATCAACGTTCCTTACTCCATCAACGAGGGAGACGGTGCCTTTTACGGACCCAAACTGGACTTCCACTTAAGGGATTCCATCGGCAGAACGTGGCAGTGCGGAACCATCCAGTTGGATTTCCAGCTTCCCCAGCGTTTCGGTGCGGAGTATATCGGTGCGGACGGTGAGAAGCACCGCCCTATCATGATTCACCGCGTTCTTTTCGGCTCCATCGAGCGCTTTATGGGTATTTTGATTGAGCATTACGCCGGCAAATTCCCTGTTTGGCTTGCCCCCGTTCAGGTAAAAATCCTGCCCGTATCCGACAAATACATGGATTACGCACAAGAGATAGCAAATAAGTTAAAGGCTAACCATATCAGACTGGAGATTGACAAGCGGGATGAAAAGCTGGGCTACAAGATTCGCGAGGCGCGCCTGGATAAGGTTCCTTACATGATTATCCTGGGTGAGAAGGAGCTGGCAAACGGCTCTGTCTCCGTCCGTCAGAGAGATGCTGCGGATGATAAGCAGGATATGGGAGAGATGTCTGTTGAAGAGTTAATTGCAATGCTACAGAATGAATAAGGAGGTAATTACCATGATTAGAAACGTACAACAACAGGATTTAGCAGAATGCGTAGAGGTTATCAGAAACAGTTTTCAGACGGTTGCGGATGAACTAGGCTTTACAGTGGAAAATGCTCCCAGATTTACCGCATTTGCTACAACAGAAGAGAGATTAGCATGGCAATTGAATGAAGAACACAGACCAATCTTTGCCTACTGTGACGGTGACGCCATTGTGGGATACTATTCCCTCCTGTTGCAGGACAATAACCAGTGTGAACTGAATAATCTGGCAGTCCTGCCCGCTTACAGACATAGGGGTATCGGCGAAGCTCTTTTGCAGCACGCCTACAAAACTGCAGCAGAGCTTGGCTGCAACAAGATCAATATCGGTATTGTGGAGGAAAATCAGGTGCTTCGGAAATGGTACGAATCCTTAGGCTTTGTGCATCTGGGCACCAAGAAATTTGAACATTTCCCCTTTACCTGTGGGTTTATGGAGAAGCCTTTGTAACATAACCTTGAGATTTTCGGTACGTATCTTGAGCCGTAAATTTCTCAGAATGGAGATTATTATGAACGAATTATGTAAAATTATTAAAAATATGGTCCTTCCCAATTTTATTAATATGGAAACCGCCATTAAAACATATGACAGAAATGCCAACTGCTGTGGAGCACCCGCATGGCGATATGTTTATCACTCCTTACATTCGGCAGACAAATGGTTCTTCAATCCGTATGACTATGAGGAACCTGTATTTCATCAAAACGGTATGGACAATCCGGATAATCCCTGTACATTTTCGCTATCTGACAGCCAGTTGCTGGACTATCTTTCTGCGATACAGAAAAAGACCTGTGCTTATCTCGACAGCCTTACAGATGACATGCTCTATGAAAAACCGGAAAATTGCCCCTATACAAGAATGGAGCTGGTATTGAGACAGTTTAGACATCTCTCTTTTCATACCGGTATGCTTAACGGGCAGACTGCGGAGCTTACCGGGCAATTCCCTATTTATGTTTCCGAGGAAAGCATTTTCCCGGTGGATGGTTCCTTGTTTGGCAGATATGTAACCAAAAAGAAATAACTAAGTCTCGTATCAAAGGAGGTTTGTATGGATATTCAATATCAAAAACTAACTAAAAAGAATTGGACGCCTTTATGGATATCCGGATCAATCAATTGAGAGAGGAAGGCGCAAAAGAAAATATCGATTTAAAGCCTGCATTAGCAGATTATTATGACCGCCATATGACGGACGGAACCTTTGTATCCTGGATAGCGCTTGACGGAGACAAAATCATCGGTACAAGCGGCATGTCCTTTATAGAAAAGCCACCCTATTTCGGCTGTCCCAATGGAAAAATCGGTCTGCTTTCCAGCATGTTTACTGCGAAGGACTATCGCAGACAAGGCATTGCAAAAGAATTATTAACACGCGTCATGAAGGAAGCCCGGGAATATGGATGCGGCGTTGTACAAATTACAGCGTCTGATATGGGTGTGCTTCTATATAGCGATTTTGGTTTTCAGAAGAATGGCAATTTTATGCAGTACAATTTCTAAAACAGTTAACTTCAAGATCATTTAGGAGGAACCATCATATGCAAAAAGAAAAATTTTTAACCGTAATGGCAATATTGGATGAGGATACACAAGCCGTTTTACATGAGATTCAGGATGAATTCAACAGACTATACGGCGAGGACATCTTTACCACCAAACAATATGAGGGGGATGAGGTTATCACTCCTCTCCCCTTTCATATTTCGCTTGGCAGCTACGCTCCTGAGGAAAAAGATAACGTAATATCCCGCATGAAACGTGTGGCAAAGGAGACTGCGCCATTTCCAGTAAAGCTTAACGGATACAACCATTTTGGTGAGAAAATCAGATTTGTTGCACCCCAAAAGGATGAAAAGCTGCTTTCCCTGCGTAAGCTTTTTGACTCCGATTATGCGGGTAGTTTCCCTGAATGGGTTCCTCATATCACTGTCTATATTCATGAGGAACCCACAAAATTGGAGCTGCCGCCCCACCTCTTAGCAAAGCTTGAAACCATCAAAAATCCTCAAATTGTAGGACTTGAATTGGGCGAATTCTTTCCCGGAAAAAAGATTATCCGGGTTATATTTGAAAAATAATTTGCAAAACATTTTACTTTTTCGCTTGACAAATAACATTTCTCTTGTTATTCTGCAATTGATATTAAGCGAAACGCTTGATCCACGCTTGTTAGGGAAAATCTCCCTGACAGGCGTTTTTTATTTTCCTAAAACCTTTCGCTCTTGTGTGCGATAGGTTTTTAAGAAAATAAAGATGCTCCGCGAGAATGCGCACGCCGAAGAAGCGGAAAATGTCGCTACGCGACTCTTCGGCGGCGCGAGAGTTCGCGAGCGAACTCTTATCATTATTCCACAAAACGAAAGGAGAAAACACTATGGTAACCATCAGTAAATTTAGCTACGATAACCCCAGATACTTAAATCTTTTAAGTCGCAGAAGCAGTATTCCTGAGGAGGTAGAAATCACTGTCAAGGAAGTGCTGAAGAATGTGAAGGAAAAGGGCGATGAAGCCCTGTATGCCTACATGAAGAAATTTGACAAGGTAGATATTCCTGAGATTGGACTGTTCGTGTCCGACGAGGAATTTGCCGCAGCACGCGAAAGAGTTTCCCCTGAATTTAAGGAGTCTGTGCAAAAAGCCTGCGACAATCTTTTCAAATTCCACAAAAGACAGCTGCCCAAGGGTTTTACAGAGGAATATGAAAACGGCGCAGTATTGGAGCGCAAATACACTCCCCTTGACAGTGTTGCCGTTACGGTTCCCGGAGATAAAGCGCCTCTGATTTCCACCCTTTGTATGAATTTGGTACCTGCCATCGTTGCCGGAGTACCGAACATTTATATTCTGACTAAACCCCAGCCGGACGGAAGTATTGATGAACACTTATTGTATGTGGCAGACTATCTGAATGTGCGGAATTATTACAAGCTTTCCGGCTCTCAGGGTCTGGCGGCTGTTGCCTACGGCACTAAGACCGTGAAGAAGGTGGATGCCATCACCGGTCCCGGCAACAACTATACCCAAATGGCAAAGAAGCTGCTGTTTGGCGAGGTAAAGATTGACTCCATTGCAGGTCCTTCCGAAATTGCCATCATTGCGGACGAGACTGCTAATCCTACCTTTATTGCCGCTGATATGATGTCACAGGCAGAGCACGGAACAGGCTTTGAAGCCAGCACCACCTTCTGTCTGTCCGAGGCACAGGCTTTGGAAATTAAGAAGGAAATCAACCGTTTGTGTGAGGAAAACAATCTGGTGGATGCCACCAAGCGCACCTTTACAAATTACGGTGATATTTTTGTGGTGGATTCCATTCAGGAGGCGGTAGATGCCGTGAATCAAATTGCTCCCGAGCACACGGAAGTTTTGCTTAAAGACTGTGAGGCAGTGCTGCCCCAACTTACGACTTCAGGTGCTGTGTTTGTGGGCGAGTACAGTACAGAGCCTGTGGGTGACTATTTCTGCGGTACCAACCACATCCTTCCCACCTGCGGTACAGCCAGATTTTCCTCCGGCATGTCCGTTCAGGAATTTGTGAGAGGCTACAGCGTCATCCGCTATCCCGAAAATGCACTGAAGGAAAATGCAGACTATATCGTCCGCCTTGCAGAGGCGGAAGGACTTAGGGCACACGCTTTGGCGGTGAAGGTACGAAAGTGATTTAAGAAAATTGTCTACTAAAATTAAGGCAGATAGAACTTGGATTTCTCCTTGTTCTATCTGCCCAAAAGAAAATTATTCTATTTTACGGTCGATAGTTTTCCCCTACTTCAACAATTTCTCCGTCTTTTGCCTCGAAATACCAGAGTACATTCTCTCCATGCTCCTCCTGATAGTTGATAAACTCTTCGTAGGTGATTTCCACCTGAGGATACCAATGATCTTCCAAATAGTAAAACTTACAATTTTCACTGAGCGGATAAGACGCATGTATATCCGAAGCATCTACCACCTCAAAGCCTGAGGGTATATAATATTCATCTTTCCAATCCTCGTCTCCAGGCTGAACCCATTTCTGTTCATCAATGATAATGGTTCTACCATCCGCTGCAACTACAAAGCCCTTAAATGTACCCTCCTGTGTTCCCTCGGTTATCTGTGGTTCCTGCTGCTGTTCGGGTGGGGGCTGCTCTGATTCCCTTTGCTCATCGGATTCGCTTGACGGCTTGGACCCTAATTCTGTCTCGGGCGATGAATTTTCGCTTGACGGAGTCTGCTCTTCCTGCGACTCAGACTCAATCCCTGACACCGGCTCTGTCTGGGGCATATCCTCCTCGGCATCGGAAGATACCACGTTTTCTATGTGCTTATCTTTACTCACAGGTTCTTTATTTTGCTTCTCCTTGGGCGAGGTGGCGAACACAATAATGATACCCAAGACTATCACTACTGCCACACCAATAGATATAACCGTTGTTTTCTTGTATTTCATGATGGAGCGAATGCGCTGTTCCATGTCGCTTTTACTAAATCCGCTATATAAAAGAGAATGCCCGTAACGCTTCTCCTCCATTGTAATTAACGTATTGGCATAATCCTTTCTTGCCGCTTCTCCCAAGCATTGCAATACGCCTTCATCGCAGGACAATTCAATGTCTCTATTAAGCAGCAGATACATTACCCAAACCAATGGATTGAACCAATGCATACATACTGCAACCATCAATAGAATCTTTAAAGCTGTGTGCCAACGGCGGATATGGATATATTCGTGCCAAAGCACATATTCCAATCTCTGACTGCTTTCATTTACTAACTTCGTTGGAAATAGAATGACCGGCTTCCAAAGACCATAGGTCAGTGGCGCAGTGATTCTGTCTGACATCCTTACAACAATTTTGCGTCTTAGTTTTTTGTCCTTTAACCAATTCTCAATAAACGTATTTTCTACCGGCAACGCCGTACGAAACTCCCTTAACCCCCGGAAATAACGGGTACTGAAAATGGCTGCAAAGCATATGATGCCAACAATCCAAACACCGCTGTAAATCTTCTCATATTCCTTAAATAAAGTCAGCCCTGGAAGCCTGTCAGCCTTTCCTTGCAAGCCGGATGATGCTTGTTGAGACGTTGTATCAAATATAACTGCCGAAGTCGAACCGGATATCACTTCAGGCGCACCATCAGACGGTTTCTTTGATATCTCTATCTTCGTATCTCCACCATTCTCCGTATGTAACAATGTATACACACTGAAACTTGAATCTATGGCAAATGGCAGAAGCAGACGCAATATCACCACGCCCCACAATACCGGAAATGCACGCTTGGGCAGTCTGTTTAGAAAAACCGCCCTTACCACAACAATTACCAAAATCAATACACCTGCTACCAAACTCCTCTGAAGTATCCCCATAATAAACCCCCTATTCTTCTTCCACAATCCTCTTCAGCTTGTCAATCTGTTCCTTGGAAAGCTTTTTCCTGCCAAGGAGAGATGCAAACAACTTTTCCACACTGCCATCATAAATCTTATCAATCAACTCATCTGTTTCTGCAGCCTGTACTTCTTCCCTGGTAATCAGGGCGTGACACATAAAGTTTGGCTCATAACGCTCAATTGCACCCTTTGCCATACACCGCTTAATCAATGTATACGTGGTATTCATGTTCCAACCCACTTCCTCCTTCAGGATATCCGATATCCGTTTTGCAGTGGTATCACCCTCCCGCCACAAAACACTCATAATCTTTAATTCAGAATCAAAAAGCTTTGTCTCCATATAAAACCTTCCTTCTCACACTACTGGAGTAGTTTGTATATTCACACTACCACAGTAGTGTGGCGTTGTCAAGCACTGTGATAATTAAATTCTCCCCCTTGCACCACGTCCCGGAAAGCGGTATGATAAAGAGGACAATTTAGACTTAGAAGCACTCTGCTGTCATTTTTGCAGGTAGCTTTCGGAACGGAGGAATCATGGAGAAAATTGCAAGCTTTACCATTGACCATATCAAATTACAGCCCGGCGTTTATGTGTCCCGCAAGGACAATATCGGGGCAGAGGTTATCACAACCTTTGACCTTCGTATGACAAGCCCCAATGAGGAGCCGGTTATGAATACTGCTGAGATGCATACCATTGAGCATTTGGCTGCAACTTATCTGCGCAATCATCCCACCTACAAGGACAAAACCGTGTATTTCGGACCCATGGGCTGCAGAACCGGATTTTATCTGCTGCTTGCAGGGGATTTGTCTTCCAAGGATATCGTGCCTTTGATGATTGAAATGTGGGAGTTTATCAGGGATTTCAAGGGTGATGTGCCCGGTGCCGCCCCTAAGGATTGCGGCAATTATCTGGACATGAATCTGCCCATGGCAAACTATCTGGCAAAGAAGTATCTGGAGCTACTGTATCACATTGATGAAAGCAGACTGGTTTACCCGGAGTAAGGAGAGAATGTAGACATGAGTAAAATAGGAATTATCGGAGCAATGGAGCTCGAGGTAGAGCAGTTAAAATCTAAAATGACTGTCTCCAATATTGTGACGAAAGCGGGCATGGAGTTTTATGAGGGTAACTTAAACGGTGCATCCGTAGTAGTGGTGCGCAGCGGTATCGGCAAGGTGAATGCCGCGCTATGCGTACAAATTTTAGTGGATTTGTTTGAGGTAACTCACATTATCAATACCGGTGTTGCCGGCTCCTTGAATGCTGCGCTGGATATCGGTGACATTTTGATTTCCAAGGATGCCATCCACCATGATATGGATACCACTATTTTCGGCTATCAGCTGGGCGAGGTTCCTCAGATGGGCACCAGAGAATTTAAAGCAGATGAGCGCCTGATGAGTCTGGCAAAGAACTCCTGCGAGAAGGTAAACGAAGGCATTCACGCCATTGTGGGACGAGTTGTCAGCGGCGACCAGTTTATTTCCAGCAAAGAAGTGAAGGAACGCCTTATCGCAAACTTCCAGGGCGACTGTGCCGAGATGGAAGGCGCTTCCATTGCCCACGGCGCGTACTTAAACAAGGTTCCTTTCGTGATTATCCGTGCCATCTCAGATAAGGCTGACGACAGTGCAGAAATGGATTACCCCTCCTTTGAGCGGGCAGCTGCAGCACACTCTGCAAAGCTGGTGGAGGATATGGTGCAGTATATTTAACTTGCTACATAAAAGTGGGATGTCCGACGACATCCGCTTTTTTATGCATTCTCAGGTTTCTTTTTAAAGATAAAGAGCTTGCTGAACACATAATTCAATATAGTAACCAGCACTGCGGAAATGAAAATCTTCGCAATCCAGTAGTTCATACTCAAGAGATTTACCGTCACCCACATAATCACCACATCCAAAATCCACGTGGAAACTCTGGAGCCGGCAAAACCGATAAACTCCTTTAAAATCTTAGGATTCTTGCTCTCAAAGACCCATTTACGGTTCAAGGGATAAGCAAAGCAAACCGATATTACCCAGCTGATGGTGTTGTTCACGGCGTTTTGCCAGTCACTGTTTACATCGAAAATAAACCGCTCTCCCACAAAGCATGAGACCCAGGAAACAATGGTTGTCATCACGCCCACAATCAGATATATAATAATTTCTCTGTATTTTATCATCAGTTCTTTTATCTTGTCTGTCATGTCAAATTCCTTCCTTATTGGCCGTAACCGCTTCTGTCTGACCGATTCTGTACAACATAATTAAGTTACTATGATTTCCACGCTTTGTCAACTTTGGGATGAGCCCGACAAATCCTTCTCACGAATCAACATGCCCGTGTACTGAGGTACTTTAAAATTCTCGCAGAACATTTTACATTTGCACAGGAAAATGTAATAAATGTTTTTGCCGCAGAGGCGCAAAGTCTCAAAATTTGCCTGTCCCTTGGAAATAATCACATCTGCCGTGTCCATAATCTCCCGCGCCTTGTCAGAAAGCTCCGGCAGCCAGGTTCCGGCAATACCGTTACCGTTATCCACAACCTCCGCAACCTTATCAAGACCGATTTCCAAAGCATCCTCCATGGCAGCATCATTTAACACGGGACTTCCCTTTACCAATACCGTTACCTTTTCCGGGGAATAAATCTCTTTTATCACCTCTATAAAAAGCTTGTCCATAACGGCTTCTCCCGCATTGTCCGTAAGGAATACCAGCCTTTTGCAGGTACTCAAATCCGTCTTCAGTTTCTCGTAAGCCTCCGCCGCCACGGCTTTGCTGCGCACGTCCGAAAGCAGCTTCTCCAGATAGTCATCATCCACAGAATGCATCGCACCAAAATCAATATAATTGCCCACCAGCGCATATTGCAGTGCTGTAAGTAACACATCCTCGGAAGCATGGATTTTCTCACGGATACCGGCTTCCTTTTCCAGCATCAGTTGATTGTAATAGGTCTTTTCCTTGGAATAATCCTGGGCTGTACCGAATATTTCTTTACTTAAAAGATTGATGTCCCTCACAATTACCGGCGCACACACATCCACCGGTGCCTTAGAGATAATCCCCAGAATGCCCTGCAAATACGCAAGCTTCTGCTCCTCTGCGGCTCCCTCCGGCATTCTGTTCATATTCTTTTCCGCTATGCATTTGATGCACTCTGACCGTAGTAATTTTCTCATAAATCCTCTTTTCCAACGATTTGCTAATTAACAATAGCTAACAATTCTGCCAAAGATGCTATTTCTTGTTTTTGTCCATAGTTCTTGTCAATGGTATCTCTATTTAAACATAAATTTACTCCTCATTACATCCGACATTTTTCAAAAGTCAAAATCTATCTGTAGAAAAATTGCCTTCAAATCGAATTTGGGCATATAGAATGTTTTATATTGGGAATTCTATATGCCCAAATCCATCATTTCAGCCTCAAAAAGCTCCTTCAAATCCCAATTTCAGCCTCCGTCAATTGGAGAAATTACAAATCTATCCGCCCACCGATTTGAAAAGGCAAAAATCTGACATCCGTCAAATCAAAAATCTACCATTCTATATGCTACAAGTTAATCAGAGGCGCATATAAAAGGAATTCTAACGTGTCTTTGACACGGGTAGTACCTTAAGACCCTACGGATTCACCACATTCCTATCCTCGCCCCTGATAAAGGCCTCTATATTTTTGTACACACCCTCCACGCATCTGGTGCGGGCTTCCACGCTTGCCCAAGCAAGGTGAGGAGTAATAATCAATTGATTGCTGTCCTTTAATTTGCTTAAGGGGTTGGTAAGCTCCAGAGGCTCCACCTTCACTACGTCCAGACCTGCTGCCTGAATCTCACCTGCCACCAACGCCTCGTACAAATCTGTATTGTTTACTACGCGGCCCCTTGCCACATTAATCAGAATGGCTGTCTTCTTCATCATCTTAAGGGCTCCCCTGTCAATAAAATCGCGGGTCAAATCACTTAAGGGACAATGCAGGGATACAAAATCACTTTCTGACAGAAGTGTCGCTTTGTCAACCTGAGGATAATCCGTGCAGGTACTCTTACCTGTAACAGAGTGGAAGATTACCTTACAACCAAATGCCGTCGCCAGCTTTGCCACGCGCTTTCCGATATTACCCATGCCGATAATACCCCAGGTTTTACCCTCCATCTCATAGAAAGGAATGTCAAAATTAGAGAACCTATCCTGAGCACTGTAAGCTCCTGATTTCACATAATTATCATAGTGAGGAAGCTTCTGGCTGAGGGCAAGGGCAAGGGTCATTGTGTGCTGTGCCACCATTCCGGTAGAGTAATCCACCACGTTTGCCACCTTGATTCCTCTGGATTTGCAGTAAGCCAGGTCGCAGTTATCGTAACCGGTAGCCAGCTCGCAAATCAGCTTCAGATTCTTGGCATCCTTCAAAGTCTCCTCATTTAGGGGTGACTTATTGGCAATCACGATATCCGCATCTTTTATGCGTTCCTTCACTTCCTCCTTGGTCACGGTATTGGGATAGTAGGTTACCTCTCCGAAATCCTTGAAGCATTCCATGGAAATATCTGTTCCTGCACTGTTTCTCTCTAGAGCTACTATTTTCATGTCTGTGGGTCTCCTTATCTATACAACACAGAGACTGCCGTCACCGACAGTCTCTGCTGTTAATCACTTTATGATAATTACAATCTCTTCATCAATTCTTCTCTCTGCGCCTCGTAGCCGGGCTTACCAAGAAGTGCAAACATGTTCTTCTTGTAGCTCTCTACGCCGGGCTGGTCGAAAGGATTTACTCCAAGCAGATAACCGCTGACGCCGCAGGCAAACTCGAAGAAGTAGAAAAGCTCTCCTAAGTAGAATTCATTTACCTCGGGTACGTTTACGATAAAGTTGGGTACCTGACCGTCTGTGTGAGCAAGCAGTGTTCCGTTCATAGCACTCTTGTTTACGAAATCAACGCTCTTACCTGCCAGATAGTTAAGGCCATCCAAATCTACAGGCTCAGTGCCGATAATAATCTCTTCCTTGGACTGCTCCACATTGATAACAGTCTCAAACATAATGCGGGCACCGTCCTGAATAAACTGTCCCATAGAGTGAAGGTCGGTGGTCAAATCCACACTGGCAGGGAAAAGTCCCTTCTGATCCTTGCCTTCGCTCTCACCGTAAAGCTGCTTCCACCACTCGCTCACATAATGAACAGCGGGCTCGTAGTTAGCCAGAATCTCTACGGTTTTGCCCTTTCTCAGTAAAATATTACGAAGTGCTGCATACTGTAATGCATCGTTTTCCTCAAAATCATTTTCCAGAGCGCGCTTTCTACCGCTAGCCGCACCCTCCATAAGCTTGTCAATGTCTGCACCGCTTACTGCAATGGGAAGAAGACCTACAGCAGTAAGAACGGAGAAACGTCCGCCTACATCATCAGGAACTACAAAGGTCTGATAGCCTTCCTCGTCAGCAAGATTCTTTAAGCTTCCTCTCGCCTTGTCGGTGGTCGCATAAATTCTCTTTGCAGCCTCTTCCTTGCCGTATTTTTCCTCCAGCTTTGCCTTGAATACGCGGAATGCGATTGCGGGCTCAGTGGTGGTACCGGACTTGGAAATCATATTGATAGAGAAATCCCTGTCACCTACCACATCCATCAAATGCTTCAAATAGGTGGAGCTGATGGAATTACCGCAGAAGTAAATTTCGGGAGCCTTGCGGATGCTCTTGTCCACTACATTGTAGAAGCTGTGTCCCAAAAATTCGATAGCTGCTCTTGCTCCCAAATAGGAGCCGCCGATACCGATAACCAAAAGTACCTCTGAATCACTCTGAATCTTCTTTGCTGCTTCTTTAATTCTTGCAAACTCTTCCTTGTCATAATCTACCGGAAGGTCAATCCAACCAAGAAAATCATTGCCTGCACCTGACTTGGACACCAATACATCCTTTGCATCCAGTGCCAGCTTTTTCATGTAACCAATCTCTTCCTGTGAAATAAATGCACTTGTCTTGGAATAATCAAATGCTACCTGCTTACCCATACTTACCTCTTTCTGTGCAGCTTTTTCGATTCTGCGAGCCCGGTACTGCTGCACGACTCAGACTCTAATATTATATAGCCCCAAAAAGGACTTTCTTATGAATAAGTGTAGCAAAGAAACATACCAAATTCAAGATGATATTGTCAAAAACTCCTGCAAAAGACTCTCCAGCTCCTCCTCGGTGACCAAAGAAGCCGTAGTGTCTTTTATGTGAGATTCAAACGGTACCGGATTATCCTTCTGCATGGGCAATCTGCCGCCGATAGGCATAAGCTCCACTGTCGCTTTTCTGTTCGCAATTCTGCCACCGTTTCTCTGATAACTGCCCGGACCGTACAGCATATTATAGTCCTCCTCGGTGGTATCAATTCTGGCAGAGAGATGGTTTTCCAGATAATCCACCAGATTTACTTTCAGTATCCTCTTTTTACCCTTGATATCCACAATGGAGGAAACCGAAAAGTACAGGTACAGTCCCACAAAGCAGGCAATATAAAAGGGTAAAATCTCCCCCAGCATCCTTCCGTCCACAATACTCTTACAGATACCGATGCCTGCTGCCACCACGGACAACAGCATGGACTGGCCGGACAAATGGTACATTCCCTCAAAGGACAGCGGTCCCATGGCAAGACGATTGATAAACTTGTCCACAAAAACAGGGATGTTTGAAACACCGCTGTTTAACTGATAGCAGTTGGCAAATTTTAACTTGCACTGCTTTAACAGCTTGTTGTTTGTGGTTGCCATATTGTCAGTTTCCCGTATCATAACATGATACATGACTCCCAAAAAGGTTCGGCCGATAATACTGACTCCCAAAAAGACAAACATTAAAATCGAGATTACTTTTTCCTCTTCAAAAATCTGAAACATATTTTTCCCCTTTTCTACATTTCTTTTTCTAAAGTATAACGCAGAATCCTTATGTTTTGTATAACGACTCATCGTCATTTTGTCCCATGGGTCTACAGATTGCAACAAAAAAGACGCAGTTTTGAAACCGCGCCTTTCTAATATTTTCTTACTTACAGAGCAGTGAATGCCGCCTTGAGTGCTTCCATCTGCGCTTCATTACCTTCTATACAGGTAAAGGTAACTGTGCTTACTCTGCCTTCCTCTATCAACAGGTACAGCTCCTGTGTCATGGAGATTCCGTTTGAAACCGTAACGGTCTTTAAACCGGTGTATTCCTTACCGGCGATAGTTAAATCTATTGTGCCGGGCTCCACAGTAATATCCATAGCTGTTAATGCTTCTAACTGTGCCCTGTTTGCTTCTATAAAATAATCCATGGTAACACCGGTGGTATCGGTCTGCTGAACGATAATATTAACATTGGTATTGGTATCCGCATACACTGCATACAAGTCATATACCATTGCCTGTCTTGCATATTCCATCATTGCCTCCGTATAATCCTCGGATAATGAATCCATCGTAAGACCTGCAATGCTAAGAAGCTGATTCTCATCTGCAACTGTACAACCCTCAGGTGCGGTAAAACGATACCCCATGCTGGCATTCTCATATCCGGTATCTGTATACGTACCGAATGCGTACGGAATCGTATCCTGCTCATCAAAAATATCCTCTGTGCTTTCTTCAGCGGATACTTCCATGGATTCCTCACTTGACTCTTCCGTACTTTCCTCCTCGGACTCTTCCTCTCTGTTCTCCACTCTGGTGTCCTTGTCTTCATCCATCTTTGCATTACCACCGCAAGCAGTCATCACAAGTGACATTGCCAATAACAACATTGCTACTTTTTTCTTCATCTGTCTCCCTCTTTCTTTTTGGTTCATAACAACTTTATCAGCATACCATTTTCGTTCGCCGTATGCAAGAAAATTTACTTTCTATTTTTGCATAATTCTGCTATAATACATACTTAATAGAAAGGGAGGATTTTCAGATGATATACAAAACAAACGGAACCTGTTCCACCTCTATTGAAATTGAATTAAAAGACGGTGTCATTGATTTTGTTCAGTTCACCCGTGGCTGCAACGGAAACCTTCAGGGTATCTGTGCATTGGTAAAGGGTATGACTCCCGAAGAGGCCATCAGCAAATTAAAGGGTATCCGCTGCGGCTTTAAATCCACCTCCTGCCCCGACCAGCTGGCGAGAGCTTTGGAAAGTATGCTGTAATCGCTGCATATAATGGTAAAAGAAAAGGATTGATGAAACCATGAAAAAAATAGTATTGACCGGCGGTGGTACTGCCGGACATGTAACTCCCAATATTGCTTTATTGCCCGCACTGAAGGAAGCCGGCTATGAAATTGCCTATGTAGGCTCCTATGACAGCATTGAAAAAAAATTAATAGAGGATTTTGATATCCCCTACACCGGTATTTCTACCGGTAAGTTTCGCAGATATCTGGATATCAAGAACCTGACGGATCCCTTCCGCGTTATCAAGGGTTACCGCGAGGCCCGCAAATACTTAAAGGAATATGCACCTGATGTGGTATTTTCCAAGGGCGGTTTTGTCAGCGTACCTGTGGTGCGGGCGGCTCATTCCTTAAAGATTCCCTGCATCATCCACGAATCGGATATGACACCGGGACTTGCTAACAAGCTGTGTATTCCCGTAGCTAAGAAGGTGTGCTGCAATTTCCCCGAGACCTTGAAGCTGTTGCCTGAGGAAAAAGCGGTACTTACCGGCTCTCCCATCCGCAAAGAGCTGACGCAGGGCAATAAAATAGCCGGTCTTGATATGTGCGGATTCACCGGCAATAAGCCTGTTATCATGGTAATCGGAGGAAGCCTTGGTGCGAACAATGTAAACAAGGCAGTGCGTGATGCCCTGCCCCAGCTTCTTGAGGATTTCCAGGTGGTACATTTGTGTGGTAAGGATAAGGTGGATAATCTGCTGTTAAACACTCCCGGCTACAAGCAGTTTGAATATGTGAAGGCTGAGCTTAAGGATTTATTTGCAATGGCAGATTTGGTGATATCCCGCGCGGGAGCCAACGCTATCTGTGAGTTGTTAGCGCTGAAGAAGCCTAATATTTTGATTCCCCTGCCTGCGGCAAGCAGCAGAGGCGACCAGATTCTGAATGCAAAATCCTTTGAAGCACAGGGCTTCTCCATTGTGGTTGATGAGGAGGTTCTGACTACCAAGCTTCTGGTAGATAAGGTGCAGGAGTTGTACTTCAACAGACAGACCTATACGGATGCCATGAGTAAGAGCGGTCAGATGGACTCTATCTCGACAATCATGAATTTGATTGAAGACGCTTCCAACTAAATATACTTGAAACCAAAATATGACCTGCGGTACATTGTGTGCCGTGGGTTTTTTGTATAACGGGGCTGGGAGGGGGGAAGGGTTTTTATGATTCAGAGTTTCGGATGGGTATTTTCTAAGCATTGCGGGTAGAAATTAATTACTTACGGGTCAGCGTGCACATACCTCCATGCATGGGCACGCCTAAATCGCACATCCATGTGCGATTTTCCCTGTAAATTATACGCAATGCTTGAAAATGCAGCCATCCTCTCACTATTCACATAAAAACCCTTCCCCCCTCCCTACCCTGCCACACAAAAAGGCCGCCGCACCAATGTGCAGCAGCCATATTTTGACGGATTACCCTTCAATTGTGTGTAAATTGACTGACGAATGTTGTCGATTGTGACATTTTTCTTGCAAAATCACAGCGCACCCTCATCATAAATTGCACGCTCGCCACCAATAAACTTGGCTCTGGTGCGGGCACATACCACATGGGCATCACCGATTTGCGCGGTGCGGATGCGCACCGGCACTGCCACATCCTTTAGATGCATACCTATCAGCGTGTCGCCGATATCCATTCCTGCATGAGCCTTGATATGCTCCACGGCAACGGGCTCCTCAAATGCCTTGTAAGCCGCAGTGGCAAAGGAACCTCCCGCCTTGGGCTGGGGCACCACGTTGACTACCTCATAGCCATATTTTTCCGCAGCGGCGCTCTCCAGTATGAGGGCGCGGTTCAGATGCTCGCAGCACTGCGCTGCCAGATACACCCCGGCCTCCTGGGTCGCCTGATAAATGCCGCCGAACACTACCTCCGCCAGCTCAGGACTGGAAAAGGTACCGATACCTGCGCCGCCCACCTCACTGGTAGAACAGCCCACCACAAACAGCTGTCCCTCCGAAAGCTTTGCGGCATGAAGTAACTCCTTGGCCGCCCTGTATGCTTCTTCTCCGATAATGGTTTTCTCACTTGCCATAATACTCTCCGAATCTTCATCCGCTTGTGGGCCAATGCCCTACATCTTATTTTCCGATATATCTGGTCTCTCCGGGCTTTAACTCCACAACCTCCTGACCAACACGCATCCAAATACTGATAGCTGTAGGATTATGTATTGTATTACCGTCAGCAGAGAACTCCTGGCTGCGGGTTGCATTGATATAGTCGCAAATCTCCAGATTGGTAGCATACCAAATATCATCTTTGCCGCTCATCATTTTCACAAACTCTTCAATATGATCCCAGTTGTTGTTGCGGTCAAACTCAAAGCTGTGACCCCATACATACATCAGACCAAGCTCAATGAAGGGAGGCATTCTCAGGAAATTCTCACCTAGCTCCATCAGACGCTTGTCATGATGACAGGTAGGATGCCACTCCAGGAAATCAGCGGGAGGGAAAAATCCAAACATATCATTTACGGTACGGGAGTACTTGATACCTGCAGATTTTGCAATCTCTTTAATCTCTGCATTGTAATTACCGAATGCATAAGACATACCCTGTACCAGACCGCCGGACAGCTTTTCAAGTGCCTTACGGTCCTCTGCCAGTTCTGCCATTACAAGAGGTCTGGGAATGGAGGGAAGATTCTTGTGCTCCACACCATGGCAGGAAACCTCGTGTCCTTCAAATAAGGTCTTTACCTCCTCCGGTGCAATGAATACACTTCCGCCCAAAGTACCGGAATTGAGATGAAAGGTTGCCTTCACACCATACTTGTTAAAAATTTCTACTAATCTTCTGTCAAAAACCTGACCGTCATCATAGCTGAAGGTCAATGCTTTCGGCTTCCCCTGTGGATATAAATAGTTCATGCTTACCTCTTTCTGCGCAGCTAAAATATTTTATTAATTACCTATAAGTGCCGCGCCACTTATTATATATAATACCACCAATGCCGCCAAAAAACAAATATTTGCAAGGGTAAAATATCGGAAATACGCTCCCTTTCTGCCGCCATCCTCTCTTGCCACATATTTGAATGAAATCAAGCTTGCCATGGAAGCAATCAATGTACCCAGACCGCCGATATTTACTGCTACGATTAACACCCCGATATTCTCCGTAAAACCGGATAGCAGAATTGCCGCCGGCACATTGCTCATCGCCTGACACGCCACCACGGTGGTCAGCATTTCCTGCCCGCTAATCAACTGTTTAAGAAGCTCCGCCACAGCAGGAATCCTTCCAATGTTTCCGGTAAAGATAAAGAATCCCACAAAGGTAAGAAGCAGGGAGTAATCCACTGTCAAAAGCACCCTTTTGTCCAGTACAAACACGATCACCACAACTGCTGCCAACACCCACACATAGGGAATTATCTTTGCCACCGTAAGCAGACAGAGCACAAATAGGACAAGATAAGCAACAAGCTTTCCCTGCTTTCCCTTAAGGCTGGTGCGCTTAGCAAAGGAGATTGCCAGTGTGTCCTTACACCTTCTGCCCTTTATCACACCCCACACAATAAAAATCACCAGAGACAACGCCGTATAGGGCAACATCAAAAGCACAAATTCGCCCAATCCCATTCCCGCAAGATTACAAAGATACATATTCTGGGGATTGCCAATAGGTGTCAGCATACTTCCCAAATTGGCTGCAATCGTCTGCATGGCTACGATAGGTATCAAAAGCTGTTCCCACTTATCCTGTCCCACCAGACGAAGAACCGCAAAGGTAAAGGGAACAAACACAATCAATGCCACGTCATTTGTGATGAACATACTGAAGAAAAAACACAGAAGTACCAGAATCAGTACCAGCTGCCCGCTGTTTTTTACTTTGGCAAGAAGCGCCTCCGCAATCCACTGAAATACACCGATTTTTTGTAATCCCGCCATCACACACATTAAGCAAAATAAAAGTGCCAGCGTGCGGAAGTCTATGTACTCCAAATACTGCTTATCCGGCAGTACAAAAAACGCAGAAATCACAGCCAGAATCCACGCTATCACCAACACTGCTTCACTTTTCATCCATGTAAAAACCTTTTTCATTTGTTTTCACCCTTTCTCATTTTTGGGAATATAGTAAATCAAAATCTTCTTTGGAGCTCTCCATGTTATTCTTTGCCCCTGTTCTGTTCGGCCTTTCCGCCAGTCTGGACGCCCTGCTTTTGGGTATCTGCTACGGCATCCGTGGTATCACTGTGCGCCTGTGGGAAAATCTGCTCATCAGCTTCATCACCCTGCTTGGCACCTGCCTCTCCATCGGATTTGGCATACTGCTTATGCCCCTGCTGCCTGTTGCCACAGCCACCATATTGGGAAGTACCGTATTAATCATACTTGGCATGTACTATCTGACCAAACCGCTGCTTCATAAACTGTACCTGCGCCTATTCCCTCACAAAGCAAAAGAGAATGTCTGCGAAGAAGACCTCCCTGCCCGGACCTCCGTAAAGGAAGCTCTTCTCATCGGTATCACACTCTCCGTCAACAATATGAGTATCGGCTTCGGTTCCGGCATTGCGGGACTTCATCCGGTTCCCACAGCTATTATCACCCTGCTGTTCTCCATTGTTTTTCTTTATCTGGGAAACCGTATGGGTCGCTCCCGGGTTTTTAAATTCGCAAACCGTCTTGCGGACCCTGTTTCCGGCGGACTGCTGGTGCTGTTGGGCTTACTGCAGCTTCTTCTGTAGCGTCTGTATATACAATCTTACGGAGGAGGATGAAATGCTTTCCTATGGCATTTCAAGCCTCCCCCGCTATCATTTTAGCTTATTCCTCTTCCATTTCTTTGTACAGCTTCAAAGTCACCTCGGTCTCCGTGATATCAATATCTGCCTTGTCAATCATCATACCAAGCAGCAAAAGCTGGCTGCTCTCGCCCGGATCCCCGGAGCCCGCAAGCTCCCAGTAAAAATCTTCTATGCCCTCATTCTTGGGCTCGTTTAAATATTTTACCAGCTTATCCAGATCCTTCTTGTACTCCTGTCTGTAATTTGCTTTAAAATCAATGGTTACATCCAGATTATCCACTGTAATACCTGATGATATCCTATCTGCTCCCATGGTAAAAAAATACATGGTAAGCTCCTCTATAATCTTTGCTATCTTTTTTTCTCCGTGATACATGTTAAACCTCTTTCTTACCGTTTTTCTTGTGTGTAGCCATCTTTCCTCTGCGGTGACGGCTGTCTTCTATATGCTTGATAAAGCTCTCCAGGGGCGGTACCAGAAAAACAGCTACCCAGCCTGCACTGAAGCCATTGTTGTATAAATTCAATCCACCATACATGGTAGAAGTACACATAACAATTGCAGAATGCAGCATACCTGCCAAAATCCCCGCAAAGGGACCGAACTGTCCCGCGATGGGTGAAATACCAACTGCAAAAATAGCCGCCAGCTGGATTCCGGGCTCCGTGGGCTCATACTTACTGATAAAGGTAAACAGATACACACCCAGAAGCACCGGGAAATAACTTTTGATGTGGGCACCAAATGAGGCAAATCCAAATGCCATCCAGATGGCACCTACCACAGGACCGGAAAAATCACCGCCAATCAACACGATATAGGTGGTGGTCAGAATTCCCACAAGTCCCATGTTCATAAGGGTCGCTCCGGGGCCGTCCATCAGTACATAATCCGCCACCGCACGACCTGAGTGCTTGAAAATATGGAGCAGGCGTTTGAAATTGCCCTCATTCATCAGAAAACCTATGATAATTGCCGCTGAAAAATACAAATACAAGCAAATCACAAGACCTATACTGCGCCCTTCCTGCCAGATAAATACCGGCTCACACTCCAGACCAAAGGAGCGGAACACACACACCATGACAAACGCCAGAATTCCGGCTGAAAAGCCTACGTTAAACAGGTTGTAACCCATGTGCATGGAAGCTGTATGAGCGGAGAGCGGCGGAAGCAAAAAGCCTATCAGAATGCCGACTAATATAACAATCACAAAATTAAGGGGCGCCTCAATGGGCAGCAAATACAAAATCTCCGTTACCAGTGGTGCCAGACAGGTGCCGAACAACGCCGTATAAATATATCTGCCAAAATGAGCACGATGCACCTTAGCATACACATAGGTACCCAGCAATACCGGCAGAATATTTACCGGGTTCTTGCCCCACAGTGCATAGCCTGCATTGATAAACAACGCCGCTAATGTAGGTCCCGTAAACGGAATCTTCTGCACCAGAACAAGTACCAGACAGATGCCGGACACAATTGCTGCATTCATAAATGCCGCACCCGTGCCTGCCAGTTCAAAATAATCCGTAATCAGTGCATCCCTTGAAATCACAATCTTCCTAATACCCAATACTATATCCTTAGGACTGTCACAGACAAATGCCGCAATCACAAGCAATACTATGGATACTATGGAAAAAATTTTTAGTTCGTTTCCTTTTATCTTTTTCAAATAACGCCTCTCCCAGTGTTCAACTCAAGTTTTCTGCTACTTAATGCATATTGTAACATGACTATATTATGTCTGAAAAGATACAATTTTTTCAATTGTGTATAAGGCTGCTTTCTATGGGAGAAAATAAGGGAAATATGGGCAGAAACGGGGAATGCGGCATGACACTTTCAATAAATTTGGAACAGAACATAAAAACATTAAAGGAAGCCTTACCTATCGGGAAAAGCTTTGACCTTATCACCAGAGACCTATATCTGGGAGAAACCAAGGCATTCTTTCTGGGCATCAACGGATTTTGCAGGACAGAGCTCTTACAGCAGATTTTCTCTGATTTGCAGAATCCTTTATACACAAAAGACGGTGTGGTGGAAAATCTTATCTACTATGTCAGCGCCAAAATGGGCTATGCTCAGGTATTCCTAAGCGATTCCCTTGAGGATATCATCTATAACATACTGTCCGGTCCCTCCCTGCTTCTGATTGACGGTTTTGCACAAGGCATATTGATTGATGTGCGCTCCTACCCCACAAGAAGCATTGCCGAACCGGATGTGGAGCGGAGCACCAGAGGCGCAAGAGACGGTTTTGTGGAAACCCTGCTCTTTAACACCAACCTGATACGCAGACGCATCCGTTCACCACACCTGACCTTCTCCATCCATCATGCAGGCACGGAGAGTAAAACCGATATTGCTATCGCGTATTTGGATGACTGTGTCAATAAAAGTCTGCTGAACCGGGTGATAAATACCATTGAAGGGCTAAAGATTACCTCCCTGACTATGGGAAGCAAAAGCTTAGAAGAGCTTTTAGTAAAAAAACGGTGGTGGAATCCTCTGCCAAGCATGCAGCTGACGGAGCGTCCGGACGTGGCCTGTAGCTATCTGTTGGAGGGACATATCGCCGTTATTGTGGATAACTCACCCATGGTACTGCTACTGCCCTGTACCATTTTTCAATTTACCCAAAGCCCGGAGGATTATTTTAAAAGTCCTCTGGTTGGAACCTACTTTCGCTTGGTACGGTTTTTGTGCATTCCCGTGAGCCTGCTGTTGTTGCCTGTGTTCTTGCTGTTGACCGCACACTACCCTGCACTTTCACAGGGCGCACAGCTTTTATCTACGGGAGAACTCACCCCTGCGCGGCTTATTTTTTATGTGCTTACAGTGGAGTTTTTGCTGGATTTATTCCGCTATTCCGCCTCACTATCAAGCAGCCGCTTTTCCGGCTCCCTGTCCATTGTAGGAGGACTCTTAATTGGTGACATGGCAGTGAAACTAAATTGGGCTTCCGCGGAGGTGCTGTTTTACGCCGCCATCACCCTGCTTGCTTCCCTGTCCCTGTCCAGCTTAGAATTCAGTGAAGCACTGCGTGTTTACCGCATTTTCTTAATTGTGGCAACCGGATTCTTTGGCATATGGGGCTTTGGAATCGGTTGTGGTTTGGTCCTTTTATCCATGGTGACGACACCTACCTTTGGAGGCATGAGCTACTTTTGGCCCCTGTTTCCCTTTAACGGCAAAGCACTTCGGAGACTGCTTTTTCGAAGCCCTACCGCCAAAGCTCAGCCCAGTAAGGTCTGGGACAGAGGGGATGTGCATAGGTAAGAGGCGCCTGTCCTTCATAATTTTTTTAAAAAAGGTTGACATCTTGAAACCCTTATGCCATACTGTACACGCACGGCAACGTGTAAATACACATTTAAGGAGGCGATTTATATGAAAAACTTATATTTTTCGGATGTATACTCGCCTCATTGTGCCCTTTGATATGATATGTAGTGCGCATCCGTTTCGGGTGCGCTTTTTTTCTGCGGAGGCATTCCAAAAATATAAGAACAGCAGAAAATATTATACACAGAAAGAAGGAATGCCTTTGAAACGACTGAAAAACATTTTGTTACAAATGGAGAACAACACAGCAACCTACCGGGAGATGTACGAAGGGCCCTTAAGTGTCTGGGATCCCAATCTTCCGCCAATCATGGGCTCCAACCCTTCCATGGAGCAGGAGCCCACCTACTATTACAACGATGACTTTGGCTTTTCCATCTCCGGCACCCACAAGCTGGCGCAGGATAAACCCACCGTTGTATGCATGATTCCCACGAAGATGCTGGGGATTGATACCTATGTGCCTGCTGCCGCGGACTACTGTCTGCGACAGCTGATACCCTACATAGACGCACTGAATGCCCATCTCTACAACAGAAGCCGCCCGGACAACGAAAACGGTAAATATTACCTTTACCATCCGGGAGGGGAAGTACTGTTGCGCAACACGGCATACTTTGCAATTTGCCCCTACAAGGACTATGAGTACGGCACCGGTATCCGGGCAATTTTGTACGAGGATGAAACCTTACGCAAAAGCTCTGAAATGCACCTGTGCATCCGTTTGCAGGTACAGCTCCCCAAGGGCAAGCTGCGCAAATCCATTCAAATGCTCTGCAGGGATTTGCCCGATGCCATTGAACGGTTTACTCTGGAATTTAATAAGGCGGGACTTACAGATGCCCTGGAGCTTTCAGAAAAACAGACCGCAATCCGCGACTACTTGCGAGGTAGCAAGTACTGTGCCTTTATCGCAAACGGCAGCATTTTGCCCAGAGCCAAGGGAACAGATTTGCCCTTACTTGATGCCATCCCCTTTCGGTCAACTCCGGGGGATGAAATTGAGATTTGCGGTGTAAAGGGAATGGGTATCAAACGTGGCGTGACAGTTATTACCGGTGGCGGTTATTCCGGCAAATCCACCCTGCTGGATGCTATTTCCGCGGGAATTTACGACCATACACAAGGAGATGGCAGGGAGCTTTGCATTACGGATGACTCTGCCATGACCATTTCCGCAGAGGACGGCAGAAGTGTAAAGCATGTGAACATTGCACCCTTTATCAAGTGGCTACCCGGCGGGGACACCAGGGATTTTTCCACAGACCACGCCTCCGGCTCCACCTCCCAAGCCGCCAATATCATGGAGGCTGTGGACTACGGCAGCCGACTGCTTTTGATTGACGAGGATAAGAGTGCTACTAACTTCATGATTCGGGATAAGATGATGAAGGATCTGATTGCAAAGGAACCCATCACGCCCTTTACCGACCGGGTTGGAGAACTGTACCACAGGGAAGGGGTTTCTACCATTCTTGTCATCGGCGGCAGCGGAGAATATTTGTCAGTGGCTGACCGGATTTATATGATGGAGGATTATCTGGTTCATGATGTGACAGAGCGGTCTAAGAAGCTATGTAAGGAATATGGGGTATCCTGCAAACCTGTATCCAGCGGTGCTATGGCTTGCAATACTCCGACATGTTCTGCCATGACTTACGGTGCTCCGGCTTGTGACGCCATAGCCTGCGATGCTCCGACACCTGCGGACTGGCACCAAAACCGGACACTTTCCGCAGAGGGCTTCACTTCCTACCCTGAAGGGAGCGGAAGCGAGCGGCTGGAGGTATATCACCTTGGCTTTATCCGCATCGGAAACGAGGAAATTGATATCCGCGGACTACACGATATTATATCAAAAGCCCAGCTGGATGCACTGGGATTCATGCTGCGATATCTGGAAATCTCAAACAATGATACAACCGTAAATCTCACGGAGAAAACGAACACGCTGTACAAACGCATTGAAACGGAGGGACTGGACTGTATTTTCTCAAGCTATTTTACCTCCTGTGCACGGTTTCTGGATTTGCCCCGTAAGTTTGAACTGTTGGCGGTAATTAACAGGATGCGGATGACTACAATTACTTGACATGTTCTTAATAATGTGATAAGATATTAACGTCAAAAGGTGCTACCCGTAAAGCAAACGGTTCACCTTAGTTAATAGTTACTAATCAAAAAAGCAACTCAACTTTGGTCGGAGCGGTTGCTTTTTTGATGTTTATCTTTTCGAATCGTTTGACAGATACTTACAACCGTCACAATGATACCTATTACTCCGACTAACATTTCCAACATCATATGTACATACGTACCCTTTCATCATATTTTCCATCAGAATCACCTCCAAAATTCCGGGAAGTTCTCAAAATGTACTCATTTTGGCAAAAGGCGAACCGCTTACCGTTTAGGTAGCACACGTAAATTATAACAAAATAATATTTTCCAACTATAATGTGTAAATAGCATTGTCGATATTACGTTTGTTTTGGAAGTTGACTGCCCTTGCATAAATATTTCTCACAAAGAACTTGCATAAACTGAGAGTTCTCTCGCAAACTGCGATATAGATATTTTTTATAACTTACTGTATGCTAAGGTCAAGAAGTCTTCTTGCAACAGCAAACTCCTTTGCGCAAAGAGTTTGTATATCATTTAAAAAGGAGAATATACGATGAGTGAAACCTTCTCAAAAAATCTCAGAAAGCTGAGACATGAAAAAAACTTGACCCAAGAGCAGGTGGCCGACAGGCTTTGTGTAAGTGCTCAGTCCGTGTCCCGCTGGGAAACGGGGGTTACCTACCCGGACGTCGTCTTATTGCCGGAGATTGCAAAGCTTTACAATGTACTGGTGGATGATTTATTTAAAGAAGGTCTGCAGGGATATGACAGGCTGTCCGACCGCTTGGTGGCTGTGTATTATGATACCATGAGATTCGAGGACTTTACGGCGGCC
Source organism: Lachnospiraceae bacterium (assembly GCA_015056975.1). GTDB lineage: Bacteria > Bacillota > Clostridia > Lachnospirales > Lachnospiraceae > Acetatifactor. The sequence continues at coordinate 35,571 of SVFG01000017.1, forward strand.
GTACAAGAGTACGAACGGATGGAAAAGGAAGGAACCATGGAAGCTTGGGACTATAACATGCGCGCTTGGCTTTATGGAAGAATGATTTATGTTTCAACCAAAAAGATACTGGAAGATTATGATAAAACCATGGAGCTGAGCAAGGAAACTGATCCGGAACTGTATTCTCAGGCGAAAGGAGGAAAGTTTGGATTCCGATGTTGCTACACAGCGGAAGGTCCACAGTGTGTGGAGGAGCAGTTGCAGGCGGTAAAGGAGCATCCGGAGGATTCCGGAGAATGGGTTTTGCTGGAAGCTGCTTATTACAATACAAAACAGTATGAGAAGTGCTATCAGGTAATCAAGGAATCTATTGCGAAATTTCCGGAGGATTCGGAGCATTACTGTCTCGCCGGTGATGTATGCAAGGAATTGGGAAGGTATGAGGAGGCATATTCGTATTGGGAAAAGCGTCATGAATTGGATCCGACGAAGTTAGATTGCTTATACGGAATTGCGTCTTGCCGTGAGGAACGGGGTGAGTATGACAAAGCCTATGAGGCATATATGCGGATTGTGAGGCTGTTAAATGAACCGTGTTATGAAATCGATGTGAAATTCCCCCTAAGAAAAGCAGAGGAATGTAAAGAAAAAATGGGGAAATAGAACGAAGCCCTTCTCTTTACGAGAGGGGCTTCTACCTTATCACCGTGGGCATTAATATGCCCCGGTAAGCTCTTTAATCTTCTTATTTGCGTAATCAATACATGCACCTTCGGAAGTATCCCAGTCTTCGTTTAACACTTGGATATAACGTTTCCATGCTTCGATGGCACCTGCGGTATCTCCTGTAATTTCGCAGATTTGCGCCATCGCCATAGGTGCATCTGTATATCTGGGCTTAGTCTGTACCTCCATAACACGGTTGTAGCATTTCATTGCCTCGTCATAGCGACATGCCTTGGCATAGGCGTCGGCAGCACAGTTCCAAGCCAGCCATTCCGTATCATACTTTGTGGTAATCTCCTCAAACCGGGCAAGGGCTTCCTCTTGTCTGCCCTGCGCCCACAGGAGCTGTGCGCGGTAAATTTCGATGCGCAGCTTGTCTGTGTTCCTATCTCCGTTGTCTGCATCACCTGCGCAGTCC
>SVFG01000136.1 GCA_015056975.1 Lachnospiraceae bacterium
GCCCTCATGCGTCTCATCTACCGTTCTGGAATCATAGACAACCTTCTCTACCGAAATGTCCAATGTCCCCTGCACACATTCATAGGAAAGTCCTTCCAATAATGTAGTTAAATTCATTTACTCCCACTCCCTTCACACTTACACAATATACAATCTATTTTACTCTATTTTGGGCTTCTATACCACCCCAAATCAAAAAAAATCGTCCGCAGTCACGAACGATTTTTTCATATTATTCATTTTCTTCCAAAAACAGCTGTATCCTGTTATCCAGAATTCTAACGGCTTCCTCCGCCGTCTTTTCTCCTGCAAAATAGGGAGTTAACTCTTCCTCTACAATTGCTTCGATGTCCTTTGCATAAAAGTTGTCCGGGTGTGCATGCTCCAGTATAAAGTACCACAACTCCACCTGCTCATCCGTAAGACCCCTGTATTCATATTCATAATCTCCCGGCATACATGTATGCAAAGTATGATCGTTCTTTGCCGTCAAAATAAGCTCATCCCAGGTCTTCCGGTTAACAGGCAGATATGCTGTTGCACCGGTCAAATTTGCATCTGAGGAAATCTCCTGCATAAATATTTTATTCTGTTCCTCTTCAGAAATCAGGAAACGCAAGAAATCTTTTACGCCTTCTTTATAAGTTGAAGTACTGTTCATATACAAATATTTGCTCTTTACATAAAATCCATACCCTTCTTCTCTTGGGAATCCCAACACATAAGGCTCTCCTCTCAAACAGGCATACACCTGATGCAGATCATTCACCCCATGTAAATCGCTGCGATGCGCAACGCTCTTTCCCAAGCTTATCATCTGCACGCTTTCATCCTGTAAACCTCCATTCCATCCCTCTTTATCCCCATAGTTTTTCGCAAATTCCAAAAGCTTCAAAAAGGGCTCTTCTGTCAGATGACTTTCCTTATTCTCCCAATCAACATACAGAGCACTGCTGTTGTCATACAGACCATACCACAATACAATATCCATAGCATCATACTGACATTGTGCAACCTCAGCCTCCGATTCCTCTATCGACCGTATCAGCTCTGAAACGGAAAGAGCGGTTCTGTCTCCTGCAAAATCCTTGGTATAAGCATTCACAATAAATCGGCAGTCATAGGGAATTCCATACAGCTTGCCATTGACACGCCCTCCCTCCAGCGCCGCCTGCAGATAGGCTTCCGTTTCATCCAACACATCCTCAAGGCTCTCAAAATAACCGTTTCTTATACCGCCTGATATTACTGCTGCCGGCTCCGGCATCTCTGTATAAAAACTGCCTGCAAGGATGTCCGGTCCTTTTCCTGCACTGAGCTCCAACTTTATTCGTTCCCAATATTCAAAGAAGTTCTCCTTCTTTGGCAGAGCTATGGTAATGCGATAGTTTTCACTCTGTCTGTTGTATCTGGCAACAGCCTTCTTAAGTCCGTCCTGCTCTTCATCCATGGACAAAATGATTTCCTGCTTTCCCTGCTTTACCTGTACCGCCGCCTCACCGTCTTCCTTCTTTTCCCTCAGTAATAACAGGCTATTCCTGCCATCCTCCGTGACCAAAGCCAATACACTTCCATCCTCCTGTGTCTCCACTCCGGATAAGCTTTGCAATAGATATCCACTGTCAATAAAATCACAAATCTTCACCGGCTGCTCTTCACAGCACCAAACCGCATTGTTATCAGCCAGATATACCTTCCCCGCCTCATTTATATCCATATGAAAATAATTGGACACTACATTTTCCGGTCCATTTACCAGAACCTCTCCGTTCACGTTAAATATGCCAATCCCTTCATCAGTGGCACCAAACCAACATTTTTCTTCGCAAACAGCGTTCTCCGGTATTCCCCATATACGACCGGATAGTTCCCATTCTCTCTTATTCTTCAGCTCTTCATCCCGCACAACAAGCTTGGAACCGCTTCTCACATAAGTATATATCTCCTCATCTGCACCTATTTCCAGCTCAGTTCCATAGCCGATATTTAAGTCATCCGGTATCGCACACAGAACTTCTCCCACTGCTCCGTCCACAAACCTTGCGAAATATCGCTTTATCTCCTTCCCATCCGATGAAGCAAGCATACAATACGCTGGCATGTCATTGCCAAAGTACAATCGCTCCACCACATGTTCCCTTCCCTCTATCTGACAGGCAGCAATAACCTTGGTTTCCCAACTTTCATAAGGTTCTGACAGACACTGTAGGTAACTTACCTTTGTATCACTCTCTTTATCGTATACCTGTACCACACGATACACGCTTCCCCCATAAAGCATATATTCACCGCCTGTGTATGTCTGTTCGTCTGACAACAATTTGTCCATCTCCGCATCTGCTGCCGGGAGCATTATTTCCTCAATCCCATATGCCTTATATTCTTCACCCGTCTCAGGCTCTGTCTGTGTTTTTGCTTTTGTTCCACAGCCACATAAGCATAATGTAAGTATCAACAGCAGATTTACTGCCACCTTCATTCTTATAACGCCTCCAATACAATTGTCAATAACCTCTGTAACATATCAGGTGATTCTGCATACTCTTTAATGCTGATACCTTTCCCCACAATGCCTGATGCATACATATCCGTAATCATCATGGATGTTTCTTTCCCATCAACAGTGTACTGATAAGTGATACTGCTCAAATTATCAATTGTTGCCAGTAACACACAGGCATAAGAACGCATTTTCCGCTCCATTTGTGTCTGTTGCTCACCAGAATAATCCATCAACATAGTCATCGTCCAACCATAAGGCTCCTGTGCTGTATGCAATTCATTGGTAAAGGGACCCAATACCGTTTGCATATTAAGCAGCTGCATCAGCTTCTGATTTGCAGGCATATCTCCCACGTACGGATTTTTTTCCTGATACAGGGATGAAGTCAGCGCTGAAATATCCATCCCTCTACTCCAGATAATCCTCTCTCCGATGCGAACCTCATCAATGGTATCCATAAAGGCGTATTCCAGTGTAAAATCTGCAGACTTTTTAAAACTGAACAAAGAGGTTTTTAACTGTACGGTCACTATACCGTCTTCCTGCTTACAGCTTCCTGCCTTTATGCGTACATCTTCATCGAGTGCATATCCGCTTAATATAAGCACATTATTATTTACGTTTGCCTTACACGACACTGCATCCGCGCCAACCTCGTACGTCACCCCAAACAATACAAAACAGCTCACCAAAATCATCATGAGTATTGCTGCCATAAAGCTTGTAATAATTATGATTTTATTTTTTCTCTTGGTCTTCTTTAGAAAATCAATTTCCTGACGTTCCGCATCTGTAAAGCTTATATCTTCCTCTCCCGCCATCCTTTGCCATGTCCTGCGACACTCCTCACAATCATTCAAATGCTTACGGACTGCTTCATTGGTAACCGGAGAAGTCAGCTCATCGATATACATCGGCAACATATCTCTTACGATTTCACATGGTAATTTATTGCTCATTCTTTTCCAACTCCTTTCTCAACAGTTCCTTTCCCCGATAAAAATTTACTCTTGCCCAATTCTCCGACTTTCCCATGATTTCCCCTATCTGTTTAAAATTCAAATTACCGAAAATTCTCAAATAAATGATTTCCCGATACGGTTCCTTACAGCTATGCAGACTTCTCAGTAAATTTACCCGCTCCGTTTCAGCAAACAGCGCATCTTCCACAGAGCTTTGCGCAGATTGCATATCGTTGTTTGCAACATACTCCTCATAATTTAACTGTATCGGATGCTTGCGCATATACGTGTGAAACTGGTTTTTGGCAATTGCACAAAGCCATGTGGATATTTTACAGGATTCATCATACCGTTCAATACTCCGAATGGCCTGATAAAAGGTCTCCTGGGTCAGTTCCTCCGCCAAATCTCTGTCGCCGGACAATGACAAAAGGTACTTGTACACTGTCTGTGCATAGCTTTGATATATATGGTCCATAGACTCCATTTTGTCATCTCCTTTGCTTAGTCTGTATATTAATGTCACTTTTTACCTTTTTGTTACAGTTTTTTACAAAAAAAATTAAATTTTCTCTCAGACGTAAAGAAGCCATGTCTTTCGACATGACTCCTTTACGATTTTCTTATGAGGGGGGAGATAGTGAGTTCATCAACTATCTAAATACATCATAACTGTAAAATGTGTCCAAAGTGTGACTATTTTATAATCTAATTCTAAAAAAATCTTTAAAAAATTGAGATTTACAATAAATCCAGATATGTATTTAAAGGTATCTCGGCACTGCCCTTTGTGGTGGCGTTGGCTGCAGAAAGGGCAACCGCTTTTTGCATGGCAAGCACTGCATCCTCACCTGCCACCTCGCTCATGCAGAAGGACGCCACTACACTGTCACCGCAGCCCACCGTATTTACTGCCTTTACCTTCTTTGCCGGTTCAAAAATCACCGTGTCTGTATCCATATAGAGAAGCCCTTCCTCTCCCAAGGAAACCACTACCTTTTCGATACCCTCTGCCACAAGTGCCTTGGCCTCTTTAACAATCGACTCCCTGTCAGGAAGCTTTCTTCCCACCAGATATTCCAACTCCTTTTTGTTGGGTTTGATAATAGTAGGCTTTGCCAAGACAGCTTCCTTTAAAGGCTCGCCTGAGGTATCAAGAAGGGTTTTGATGCCAAGCTGTCTGCACTCCGCAATCAACTGCGCATAAATATCCACAGGTACGCCCTGAGGAATACTTCCCGAAAACACCATGAGTTCACACTGCTCACAGGCATAGGTGAACTCCTTTCTGAAATTCGCAAG
>SVFG01000137.1 GCA_015056975.1 Lachnospiraceae bacterium
ATTTGGCAAAGTGTAAACTCATTGAATTTACTGGGGTTATGGGGGGAGATTTGCTTCCCCCCCTCGCACGGCTACTAATAAATTATAGTGAATAGGTATAGGTGATGAATATGAATTATAACTGGGTTGATTACACTTCCGCACACAAGGAAATAGTTGAACCTTGGATAGATGAGGAAGCAAAGCGTTTTACCGGGTGTGATGAGGGATTTGATGCTTATTATCAATATTGGGCAAACGAGCCGGAAACAGAGCTTGGCAGGAACTTTTGGGCAAAACTAATCATTGCAGATATGATTCCCATAGGAATTATGACAATTGCATTGTGGGATGGCTTTTTCACGATATCAGAGTTTATTATACGACCTGACATGCGTGGAATGGGCTTTGGTGCATCTGTGCTTGCAGAATTACTTGCTGAGTCTCATGAGATTCTGGGCGCTGTGATAAAGGAGGCAAATGCAGTAATATACCCTAATAATATTCCTTCTCAAAAAGCATTCGAAAAAGCCGGATTTGTATTTCATTCCGAGCATCCTGACGGAGATGCATGGAATTATCAATACCATAAGAGCGAAGACTAAGCATTTTTACCTGCCAAAATTTATTTCATTTGCGACAGTAGGTAGTTTTCTTCATCCAAAAAGATAAATTACCCTCTTGAACTCACTTTTATGTCTTTTGTAGGTAAAATAGTCTCCAAAAAGATATATTTTACCTACCGGCAGAAATCTTACATATTTCTAGTTGGTAAATCATTTCGAAAACAGCTAAATATACCGACTCATAAACCATTTCGACTAATCAGTAGGTATTGCCTATTATTTTCATGAACTTTTACGTTCAAACCTCACTATTTATGGTTTTAGACTGTAATAAGATTACTCACTTTACGTTGTGATTTGCTTATGAGGAAACGTTGAACTTCACAACCGTCGGTTGAAAATTACTTCTCATTCACTAATCCATATAAATACAAAATCCATGCTATCATAGGCTTTATTCCTAAAATTCTAAAAACATTATTACTTTAGTGTATTCCATTTAAGAAAAGCAATCCATGCAAATTCCACACCCTAAAAAGCAAGTTTTGTAAATTGACATAAACAAGGATGAAGAATATACTGAATATATTGGAATATAAGGAAAAGGTGAGGGTTACAAAGTGTTTACAAGTATTTTGGATTTGAAGAAAAGTCAGTACAAAGACATGGTGCGTCCGGCATACTTTCTGGATTTGAATTTAAACCAGATTATCGACAGGATTCACCTGATTTGGGGGGAGAATGTGACCTCCTACTATTATTATTTCCCTGCGGATAAAGAGAGTGAAGATTATCGCAGGGATATTTTTGCGGACATAAAGAGGGAAGGGGTCTATGAGGCTCTTCTTGCATTTGTAGCGCAGATACGTTCCAGAAAGGAAGTTGCAGGCAAAAAGGAGCGCGTACAGATAAAGATTCAAAAGGCGGTATGGCACCTGTGGGAAGTGGGATATTACTGTGATGGTTTGTCAGCACTGAAGCAGGCTTTAGATAATGCGGATTTAAGCTCCGATGGTATGAAGGCTTTCTATAAATATCTGACGGAATATCTGGCTTCCGATAGATTTGTACAAATGCAAAACACGATGGATGAGCTGCGCAAACAGCTCCTTGCATATCGAATAACGTTGACCTATGAAAACGGTCAGATTGTCATAGCGGAGGGCGATGTGGAAGGCAGCTACGAAGCCTATCTGGAGAAGTGTTTCCCAAAGCATCCCTACGAGCTGAAGACACCCTTTACAAGTACGCTTGATTTGACCAATTTGGAGCAGGAATTGTTGCAGATTTTTGTAAAGAAGAATCAGGAATATTTCAAGAGTGTGGAGAAATTTTACAAGAAATATGAAAAGTATGCAGATGATATACTTTTACAGTTTGCAGCCGAAATCTGCTTTTATTTATCCTTTAAAAGTTTTTCGCTAAAAATGCAGGAGTACGGCTATGAATTTGCGGCACCTACCGTAGATGCGACAAAGGATATGGAGGCTACAGGATTGTATGATTTGGCACTTGCCTGTGCAAGCGTAAGTGATAAAAAGCCGGTTATCAGTAATAGCTTTTATTATGGAAAGGATGAGAAATTCTTTGTCCTGACGGGACCCAACCAGGGTGGCAAGACTACCTTTGCAAGAAGCTTGGGTCAGCTTATGTATTTTACCAAGATGGGGTTGGATGTACCGGCACAGTCTGCCAATGTGCATCATTTTACCGATATTCTTACGCATTTCTCCGTGGAGGAGAGCGTGGAGACAGGACGAGGCAAGCTGAAGGAGGAGCTTGTACGTCTTGCGCCCATGATGGATGCCCACTATGACAACGCTTTTGTCATTATCAACGAGTTATTTACCACGGCGGCAAACTACGATGCCTGCATTATGGGAAAGAGTGTGCTTGAGCACTTTATCGACCAGCACTGTCAGGGAATTTATGTAACTCACTTAAAGGAGCTTACTGAAGCCCATCCCTGTATTGTAAGTCTCAGGGCGACGCTGGATGAAAACCGTATCCAGTGCTTTAAGATTGAGAGGAGTGCGGCGGATGAAAGTGCTTGCGCTATCAATCAGGTAAATAAGTATAGGTTGACCTATGAGCAGTTAAAGGAGAGGTTGTCATGAATACATATTTATTATATGCCCACAAGGATTGGGTGAATGTAGAGAATTATTTTGATCACCAGAGCATTGTGCAGGATTTGGGACTGAAAACCCTGTTTTCCGCGGCTGCAAAGGGGGTTGTTAAGGAAAACGGTGAAGTAAAAACCATCACGGATGCAGATCCTTATCTGTATGATGTTATGAAGAGGGTTATGATTGTACCTCTTACTACAAAGGAAGAAATCTATTATAGGCAGGAGGTTTTACAGGACTGTATAGAGAATGAGGAGTTTATTTGCAATCTGTATGAATGCGCTGCTACAATTTTATATAAGTGGGATCAGTTGGGACGTCGCGCCAATGAAAAGGCAGGTACTCTGAATACCGCTACCGGATTGGTGACCGATATCAGGGTGCTCAGTCTGTTTGTGTCCGGTCTGGGTCAGATAAAAAAGCTTCTTACCGAGTATCATGAGAAGTTCCGCTCAGAGGGACTGAAAAACCTGTATCAACGTCTCTGCGAGGAGTTTTCAGACGAGGTGGAGGAAGAGATGAACACGATTTTAAAAAACATCTCCTTCTACGTGGATGATGCAGAGGACCAAAGTGATCGTAAAACCATGAAAAAACCAAAAATTATTTTGGGCTGTGGTATTGGAAACGGTCTGAAATTTGATGATTTTGTGTTGCAGGAAGTGTCCACCGATGTAAAGAAATACCGTGACCCCAAAAGTACTATCAGCAAGGTACAAAATTATGTGTATTCCCTGACACCGGATTCCGTGTCAGCAAATAAAAACACTCCCATTCAGGAGAATACATCTGCTTTGGAGTATCAGATTGTACGATATATTACCTCTTGTTGTGCACCCTTTACTGCAAGGTTTAACAGCTTTTTCGACCAGCTGCACCTGCAGGCTGCCTTTTACAGAGGAGCAGTGAATTTAAAGCATCATTTGAAACGGTTCAATGTAGACAGCTGTTATCCAACTGTTGGAGCGCAGGATGTTTTGTATTTTGATGATTTAAAGGAATTTGTTATGTGTATTGAGCAGCGTGTGAATGCTGTAGGAAATACCTGTGACATCCGTAATAAAATGCTTCTGATTGTAACAGGAGCAAATCAGGGTGGTAAGAGTACCTTCCTAAGAAGTATCGGTATTGCACAGGTGATGATGCAGTGTGGTCTGCCTGTTGCGGCAAAAAGCTATCAGAGTGGTATTTTCCCTTCCTTCTTTACTCATTTTACCAGACGTGAGGACAGTGAAATGAACAGTGGCCGTCTGGATGAGGAGCTTGGACGTATGAGCCAGATTATTGATAATTTGGGTGATGCATCCCTGATTCTGTTAAATGAGTCCTTCGCAACCACTACTGAGAAAGAGGGCTCCGTGATTGCGTATGACATTATCAAGGCGTTAAATGAAGCCGGTGTGAAAATTCTGACGGTAACCCATTTGTTATCCTTTGCACAAAAGGTGTACGGGGAGACGGAAGAAGCGGCACAGGAGGGAAGAGACTCTGACGTGGAGTTTTTCTGTGCACAGCGTATGGAGAACGGCAAGAGAACCTTTAAGATGATTCAGCACGCACCTGAGCTTACCAGCTTTGGACTGGATTTGTACAATGAGTTGATTAAAGAACGTTAACCCAGAAAGGAAGTTTACAATGCGCTACGAAAAATTTGATATAAAATGTGAAGGTTCACAGGAAAAAGCAGCACTTTATGTATATTTATTGGACCATTCGGGGGAAATTATGATTGAGGAGCGTCCCATGATAGTGATTTGCCCCGGTGGCGGTTATGAGTGGACTTCTGACAGAGAGGCGGAAATGATTGCGGTACAGTTCCTCTCTATGGGCTATCATGCGGCAGTGCTCCGCTATTCTGTAAAACCGGCTGTATTTCCCACCGCTAATTTGGAACTTGGTAAATCCATTACGCTTATTCGTGAGCACAAGGAGGACTGGCGTGTAGCGGATGATAAGGTTGTGGTGTGCGGATTTTCAGCAGGCGGACATATGGCAGCAAGCTACTGTATGTTTTGGAATCAGGGCTGGATGGCCGAAAAGCTTGGTGTCT
>SVFG01000138.1 GCA_015056975.1 Lachnospiraceae bacterium
ATCAGGCTTCATCAGTACCTGCGCAGCCATAATATCTGCTGCTTTTTTGCTCATGTCAGCATAGTCTTTTGCTTTTATTACTCTCATTTACGTTTTCTCCTTTTTGTTTTTATGTTTTTACAAAAAATATTTTATCACAAACGTTTTTTCAGCACAACAATTTTTATATCATTTGCTATTGATTAGCATATCGTTATTTCTGTGTTTGCTTTCCATAATGGTATGGTGCAGCTTTTCAAACAAATCCCTGCAGCACAAATTAGTTCCTTCCAAAAGTACCGCTGATGCATATAGGGATAGTGGCAGTTTTCCTGCTTCATAAGCAAAAGCCTCACCATTATGGGACAATATCTCTTCTACAAGACCATTCGCGTAAGCCTTATCTGTCGAAGCCGTCACTATAACAAATTCATCGGCACCGATGCGGAACACCACATCCTCCTCACCTGCTGCCGCCTCCATTCTGTTGAGTGCTTCAATAATCGCCAAATCTCCCGCCTTAATGGAAATATCATTAAATCCGATTAACCCCTTTATATCTCCGCAGATAAAGTAGCACTCTCTGCGCTCTCTGAACAAATCATACAGCTTGCTGATATCCACATTTTTACGCTTCATATGCTCATCTTTCCCAATCACGGTGTATCCGGCATATTGGGGAAAGAGCTCTATATGATGCTTATTTTGCCTATATCTGGAAGGTGTACAATTCCACACCTGTTTGAATGCCCTTGTAAATGCCTCATGACTGCCAAAACCAAGTTCCAAAGCAATCTGAAGCACACCGATGTCCTTATCCTCCAGCAAAAGCCTGCCCGCATAGGTCATCCGTCTTCTGGCAATATAGTCATGTACACTGATATTGTTGATACATCGAAACAATTTCTCCAACGAGGACTTAGAACAATAACAATGCTTTGCAATCTCCTCCGTCTTCATGTTGGTGGTCAGATTCTGCTCTATGTATTCCAATGCCTGCATCAATAATTGAAGCTGTTGCATGCTGTTCCCTCCCATTTTGTCACGCGCTACCTGATTTCAATATTTGCGCCCAGGCTTCGCCACTTATCAATAATATTATGGTAGCCTCTGTTTAAATGTACCATACCGTCAATCACGGTTTCTCCTTCGGCAATCATTCCTGCACAGATAAGCGCCGTTACCGCCCTAATATCATTTCCTGTAACAGCTGTCCCTGTCAACCCTGACTTTCCGATAACGCTTATGGAATTCCCTTTTCGTTTTATTCCCGCACCCATTTTGTTAAGTTCCTTCACATAGGCAAACCGCTCCGGAAATACCATGTCGGTAATCACACTTTCGCCCTCACACTGCAGACAAAGCACTGCAAACTGAGGCTGCATATCCGTTGCAATTCCCGGGAAAGGCATACAGGTCACCCTCATGGCATCTTTACAATTTGCACCGTCTATATACACCGTGTTTTCCTCTGTATCCACCTTCACTCCTGCAAGTCTTAACTGGTGCAATAATGAATTATAATGATAAGGCGTACTGTTCCGCAACGTAAGTCTGCCTCCTGTAATCGCCACAGAAGTCAGCAACACGCCTGCTTCTATTCTGTCCGAAATTATATCATGGGCGATATTCCCCCTAACCTGTGACGTCCCGTATACCACAACGCGGTCCGTGCCGGCTCCGGTCACCCTAACACCTATGGCACACAACAGATTGGCCAAATCCACGATTTCCGGCTCTTTGGCAGCATTGTCTATAATGGTTCTTCCTTCCGCTTTAGCCGCTGCTATCATCAGATTGCAAGTGGCACCCACGCTGGGAAACCGCAGATAAATCTCAGCTCCCTTTAACCTTCCGCTGCATTCTGCCTCCACATAATCCTCATGGAGTGTATAACGCATGCCAAGCATACTCATGCCCTGCAAATGAATATCTATGGGGCGCTCACCGATAGCATCTCCCCCGGGAAGACCCACCATCGCTTTTCCAATCGTTCCTATCAAAAGTCCCAGACAATAGGTAGAGCCTCGAAGCTTCCCTGCCAGATAAGCCGGAACCTCACAGTTCGTTATCCTGCCGCTTAAGGAAAGGGTATTTTCTTCATATTCCACGGTTTTACCCAGTCCACACAAAATTTCCATAAGTATTCTTACGTCCGATACATCCGGCACATTCTGTAGTTTTACAACCTCACCGTTTTCCACCAAACATGCCGCCACCATACAGGACAGGGCAGAATTTTTGCTGCCGTCCAGGGATACTTCCCCCTCCAGTCTGCAGCCTCCCCTTACGTATATCTTTTGATTATCGTTGTACATAACCAATCCTCTCACGAATCACTTTTATATCTCATACACCAGAATAAACCTTACCCTCAGGGCAAGGTCAACCACCTAATTCGTCCTGTCCACCACTACAATCTCCATCCCCTTATCTTCAAACAATTGCAAATCCTCCTCTGCCGCATCCCAATCGGTAATCAACATATCAAGGCGTTCTGCAGGACAAATACTCACTATGGAATCAAAGCCGATTTTCTCCTTGGGGTAGAGACCTACTGATTTCTTGGCACTATCCATCACTGCATTAAAAAAGCTGATAGCTGCGGTTCTTTGAATGGACAGACCAAATTCTGCCGAGATACATGCAGTGGTAATAAAACACTTATCAAAACGCAATCTCCTTATCATCTCCACCGCCATGGCATCATAACAGTTCCCCTTATCGTCCATCTCACCGCCGAGCAAAATCACGGATACATTATCCTTCATGCGCAACTCCTCCGCTATCACAATAGAATTGGTTACCACTCTTACCCGAAAATTATCCGGTATGTTCTGCGCCATAAAATAACAAACTGTAGCAGAGGTAAGAAAAATCACATCGTTATTCTCAATCATGGAAACTGCCTTCATGGCAATCTGAAAATAGTTTTCCTTAATCGCAGGAATATCTCTTATCGTATTCTTTGCCGGTCTGCCAAACGCCACCTGACGCAGAGGCAGAGCACCTCCGTGAGTTCTCTTAAGCAGACCCTTCTCCTCCAGAATACGCAAATCTCTCTTAGCAGAATCATAACCAATCCCGAACTGACTCTGAATATCTCCTACTGTAATACTCCCTTTTTCCCGCAACCAATTAAGTATCGCCTGATGACGCTGTTCAATGAACATGATTATCTTCTCCGTTCCCGTTTGTTGACTATAAGTTAACACATCCGTTAATTTATGTCAATCCGTTTAGTAATTTCATTAACACATTCGTTAATTTTCGTTAATCCCAAGAAGACTTTCTACAAGAAATAATACTCTATCAGGCTTTCTATCATTTCTGAACTTAGGGGGATATCTTTTGTTTCAAAGGTTGTGATTAATTGAATAGAAGGAATAATATTACAAGAAGTATAGAGCTGCAATTTTGAATAAGCATTTTTAGAATAGACAGGATCATCCATCAGACCAAAATGCTCCCAATAATAAATTTCTCCGGTCTTAGGATGACGAATGGTAAAATCCGGATAAATTGTGGTTTCCTTAAGCCTGAGTGCACACTCGTACCGAAAGGGGATTTTATTCTTATGTAATAACAACGCAATCATTGCCTCTGATTTAGAGCGCACGTATCTTCCCGCCGCGGTTCGGTGAATTAATAGTTCCGTATAATATGGATTTTGTTCGTAAGGAGATTCTTTCCAAGAAGATAATTCCTGAGATAGTGGTGTGAAATGCGAAGATAAAAGTTCTGAGAAACCAGACGCTTCCGTGAGTAACTTTTCTGCCTGCCCGGTATCTTTACAGTGGTGCTTTAGATAGAAATCCAAGGCCTTGACTTCCTGCTTTAAGTCCTCCAACGTAAGCGTCAGATACTTTTTGGCAGCCAATTGTTCTGCAAGAGCGCGATTATCTTTTGGGATATAGGTCTTCTCATGACCATTGCTCGAAAACCATTTATAATACTTTTTGTTGTGACAGCAAATCAGTTTTCCCTTCGGAAGTGTGGCTATTTTAGCTTCTAAATCCTTGATTTGCTCTTGAAGCCGTTTATGTTCCTTTAAAATTCGTTCATAGATCGTAATGCATACCTCCTTTTGAAATTGATATTTTGTTTTTACAACTCAATTAAAACATATATACATGCTCACGTAAAGATAGAAATAGAAAACTAATTGAATTTATCCCACTTTGGACCTATGCACAAAAACACTCTTTAGGGAAACAATTTCTAACCCTTTTCCCATATTAACTGCGTGAACACCTAGTTTTTGGACCTATACGGAAAATTTCGTTTCCGAGAAACTCATTTTTGCCATTTTTGAGTTTCCTGCGTACTCATTTTCTGCCATAGGTCCAACGTACCATATTATTATATCTAAAATCCTCTATCCATACACCCTCCGGCGCATTTCATCGGTATAAACTTTCTGCCACATAAAAACTATAGCATGCTAATATACTCAACCACACTGCTATTCCAATCCTGTACTTGTGGATATTCAGACAGACCCAAATAATAAATACCTTCTTTTATTATCAACTCATTATTATCAATAATCTTAAGTATCACGTTCTTATCTCCGTTACTTTTGAGCTATTTAGCGCTATGCTGTCGTACCATAGAGAAATCATCATATAAACATCGCGAACACAGATACTGACACAACCGTCATAATCCCCGCAACCACAATGGACAAACTGCTCATGGCGCCTTCCACTTCGCCAAGCT
>SVFG01000139.1 GCA_015056975.1 Lachnospiraceae bacterium
ATACATACACAGCAAAATATATAAAACTCCAATTCCCGAAAAACCATCTCCCATCATCATCAACATTCTTCTGTCATAACGATCTGCAAGCACACCTGCCGGGACAGAAAGTATCAAAGTCGGAAGAAATGCCAGTAAAGATACCAATGCCATACTTGCCGCACTTCCTGTCTGATTAAATACGTATACAGCCAAACCAAAACTTGTTAAACCGCCTCCTATAGATGAAATAAGTTCACCCAACCATATGAATAAAAACTTCTTAAAACCTGATTTACAACTAGCCATAATAAATCTCCCTACTATCTATGTATAGACCGATTGTCTGTCGGTGTGTTTGTTATTTTTTTTGGAACCTTTTTGGGGTTCCAAAAAACTTAATTTATAAAGTTAATAATTTCTGAAAGACTTCCTTGCTTTATACCTAATAACCTTTCCATGTTAAAAACAAATCCAGCCGCTTTTCTTTCCCACTCTGCTTGTACCATTTCATTCATATCATCAAAAACAACACTACTATATATCAAAAGCATCTCCGCTGATTCTTCCGGATAATTTGTTGAAAAACAGCCTTCACTAATTCCCTCCTTAATTATGTCAGCGGCAATTGGGGTCAACACTGCCAAAAGAGAATTCTGAATTTTTTGATGCATAAGAGCATTTTGTGGTTTATGGGCATAATCCGTAATTTCCTTTCCAATAGCAGAATCAACTTTCATTGCCCCCACAAAAGAAATCAATTTTTGTAGTGCCGTTAACTTATCCGAAAGTGCTAAGCGAATATTACTAACCATCCCCTGTATAATCCTGTCAATCAAAGCATCCAATATTTCTTCCTTTGACTTAAAATGATAATATAAGGTTCCCCTTGCAATCCCAACCCGCTCTAAAATATCAGTTGTACTGGTACTATCATATCCTTTTGCAGTAAATAACTCTTCCGCTACATCAAGTATCTCTTTTTTTCTTTCTTCTGCTTCTTTGCTATTAGCCACTATTACACCTTCTTTCACCAAAACCGACAGGCTGTCGGTTTTGATTGTATACTAGAATGCTTGTATAGTCAAGATATATCTCTTCTAAAAAGCAAACTGGCAAGCAGTGCATCTGTAATACAAATGCCCTCTTGTTGGGAAATTTCCCAAGCCCTTCCGAACAGTTTTTGTCAAAACTGGCTACGCACATAAATGTGCTAATAAATTGCTTCTGCAATCTCATTGAACTGCTGTAACACCTTTCCATAGACTTGAATCAACTCATCATATTTTGCTTTCATGCTATTAATGTCTTCCAGATAAATGCTCCCGGTTGCGTTTGCTTTCTTGGCATATTGGTTCATATTATTGCTAGTGCTCCACAAGAGCCGGCTTGCTTCCCGTAAATACTTTGTTTCCACACGAATACAAATTCCATTAAGTGCCATCTTTCTTAAAAAAGAACTTCTGTTAAGTATGCCCACTTCCGCTTGCCGCTTTTCAATCTGTTTCAGTTCCTCCTCCGTCACTCGAAACTGCAAATTGATGGTCCGGTTCTCTCCCTCTGCCTTCCCATAAAACATATTCTGTATTTTACTTTTCTTCCTGCTCATACATTTTCTCCTCCAACAAAATCATAAATCATTCTCCTGCAACAGCTTGAATAATATCACCACCGAAAGTCCCGGTGCATGCCTACCTTATCAAGATATGCTTGTCTTGCCTCTTCCCGTTCTTCCTGAGTCTTAGCTGTCTTTGATTTTGTGTATAGCTCCCTTTTCATCATTGCTTCATATTTTTCTTCTAATCCACTTTTGATTTTGGGTAAAGAATCCTCAATTCCCAGCACATGATATTTCATAAGTTCCACAAATAAACCTTCCGGTATCTGAACCATTTTCAAAATAATCACCTTTCCTTTCAACACCGCAACACCGCAAGTGTCTGCCTATTGCGGTGTTGATTTTGCGGTCTTGCAAGGTTGCAATCCCTTACACATTGCAATGTTGCGGTCTTCCTTTTACTACTTCAAATCATCTAATAGCCAGTACCAGGCATTGTTGATTTTCTTCGCTTTAATATTCAGTTCCTTCTTGGCAGTTTCCATTGTCCTTTTAGAAATATCTTCCTCAGATGCCAGTTCTATAATCTCGCCGGACAACATCATATTGTTGGTCTCTGCCAATTCCATCAGAAGTCTTTTAGCTTGTTCCAGCTTATTTGCCTTTGGAGCAATTCCTCCTAAGACTTCATCCACAGTAATGTCATAATCTCCCATCCAATCAAATCCTTCATCAGATAATCGAAACGCTTTCGGGTGCCCGAACTCTGCAAGGTTATTTTTAATCTGCACCACTGCTCTTATGCTTGGTTCTCCCTCTACTCGTCCAACCAGTAATACGCTTCTTGCTACTGCAAAGAAATCAATGGAACCCATTCCCCGGTAAGCCGCTTTATTTCCTGCCGCCTTATTCATATGACCGATAAGGATAATGGCACACTCATATTTATCTGCAAGCTGTCCTAATCGCTTTGTCATTTCTCTGGCTTCATTAGCACGATTCATATCCATTCCACCACCAAGGTATGCCTGTATCGGGTCCAGTATCAGCATCTTGGCTCCGGTTGCTTTCAAAGCTTCCTCAATACGCTCATCAATCATAGAAAGAGATTTATCACTTTCATCAATTACCAATATCTGCTCACAATCCGCACCGGCTTTTTCCAGTCTTGGTTTCACAGTATCGGCAAGTCCATCCTCCGCGGTCTGATAAATCACCTTCATAGGTGCATCAACTCCGCTTGCATCCTCAAAACATTTTCCCTTTGTAAGCTGTGCCGCGAGATTTAATATCATTGTTGTCTTTCCATCACCGGGATCTCCCTGCACAATGGTTAATTTCCCGTAAGGGATAAACGGATACCAAAGCCACCTTATCTCTTGTGTTTCTATCTCTGACATCCGAATCATTTTAAGCTCTGTCTTTTCATTTTCCATCTGAATAACCATGTCCTTTCAATAATTTCCGTTGTTTTTTCACAGAGCCTCTGATATACTTTAATTGCGATTAGAAGCCTATCAGAGGCTCCGAATGATGTCCTTGTCTATTTTGACAGGGGCATTATTTTTATTTCTCTCTTACCCATATCCCCTCACTCTGCCCCATCCTTCAATCCATATAATGTTTTGTTTATCAGTTCGATTTCTTCCAGCAAATCCGGGTGAAGCTCACTGGCATTGGATATCCTTTCAAGCTCCGCAAGAACCTTTTCCAGTTCCTTCTTCAAAGCTTTAAACACTCTTGGATTCCCCATTACTACAACTTCTCTGTCTGTAAGCTTCCTCATAATGTAGTCCTGCTTGGTAAGCCCTGAAAGACTCACTGCTGCTTCCAAAAGAGCATCCTCCTCCGGTGAAACCCGAAATCCTACGGTCTTACTTCTCCAACGATTGTACTTATCCATACTCTTAGCTGACATACTATTTTTCCTCCTTGCGTTCCATATTCAATCTCTGTACCATCTCGTCTTGCTTCGACGGGAATAAATGTGCGTACCGATATGTAATCTTTTCACATTCATGTCCCACACGGTCTGCAATGGCTAGTGCCGTAAATCCCATATCGATGAGAAGCGATACATGAGAATGCCTCAAATCATGAATCCTTATCTGCTTCACACCGGACGCTTTGCATCCTCTCACCATCTCATGCTTTAAGTAATGCTTCGTTACCGGGAAGATTCTGTCCTTTGGTTTCAAACTGTAATACATCTTCATACACTCCTGCATTTCCTCTGCCAAGAACTCAGGCATCTTCACAATTCGGTTACTCTTCTTAGTCTTCGGAGTTGTGACTACGTCCTTCCCATTCAATCTCTGATAGGATTTGTTGATACGAACTGTCATAGCCTTAAAATCAAAGTCTTCCGGTGTCAGCGCAAGCAACTCTCCCTCACGAATTCCACACCAATACAACATCTCAAATGCGTAGTAGGAAATCGGTTTATCCATCATCTCCTCGGCAAATCTCAGGTACTCTTCCTTAGTCCAAAAGAGCATTTCCTTTCCCTCTTCCTCACCCATCGTTCCGACTTTTTTCGCCGGATTATGGCTTAGGTCATAATAACGGATAGCGTGATTAAATATGGAGCTTAATTGGGCGTGTATGGTCTTTAGATAGGTGGGCGACATGGGTTTCCCACAACTTGTCTCCAACTCACGCATCTTATTTTGCCAGTCAACCACATCCTTTGCAGTAATCTCTGCAATCTTTCGCTTCCCCAAATAGGGAAGAATCTTGTGTTTGATAATAGATTCCTTGGTAAGCCAAGTACTTAGCTTCAACTTTGGCTTTACATCCATTTCATACAACTCGCAGAAGGAAGCAAGGGTCATATCAATATCTGCTTTTCTTTGGAGTTTGAACTGACATTCCCATTCCTGCGCTTCGCGCTTTGTTTCAAATCCTCTTTGACATTTCTGCTTATTTGCTCCGGTCCAGTCCTTATACCGGACCATTGCATACCATGTACCATTTTTCTTGTCCTTGTAAATCGGCATTACACATCTCTCCTTTCGTAATCTCTGGTGCCATAAAACTGCTGATAGAAATAAGTTCTATCCACTCTGCCACGGATAATCGGTCCCTTATAACCTTCCTCACGCATCTGCTTATTCATCTTCTGAATCAGCTTGTATGCATAG
>SVFG01000140.1 GCA_015056975.1 Lachnospiraceae bacterium
TGCCACCAGCACCAAATGATACACCAGCAGAAATACAACCACCAGTGTCACCACAGACACAGCCATTTCCTTAAGCAGTGTTCCCTGCATTCCCATAGCCACAACTGCTCCGCTTCCTCCGCAAAGGGCAAGCACCACCGTAATCATAAGACTTATGAAAAACGGAACAAACCATAGCAACAGACCATTAAAGTAGTTTACCAAAAATAAAGTCTTTCGTTTGATAGGCATACTGTGATAAGTATCCACCATATTGCGGCGGAACAGATACCTGAATCCGAAAAAACCAACAATACAGGCTCCCGCCACTGCGATAAATCCTGCAAATGCAAGTATATTCCTTTCGAAGAAATACACTGCTTGATCTGCATAGGCTCTTTGAAACCATTCAAATTCCGTCCCTCTATACCGGTTGTTATTATAGAGCAGATATGCCACCGGAAGGCTTAACATGCTTCCCAACACGGAGAGAGCCAGCATCCAGACTTTGTGACGTAAATCTTCTCTCATACTTCTAAAAAATAAGCTTTTTGATGTCATAACCCTTTACCTCCGTCTCACTGATAAAGATTTCCTCCAAGGAAAGCGGCAGAAGCTCATAGAACACCGGATTACACTCCTGCATAAAATCGTCTACTTCCACTCTCTTACCTCTAACCGTAAAGGTATACAGCGCACCTCTGTTGTCCATGGTCACGACATCCATACCGCTCTTTATCTTCCCAAGTAATTCCTCATCCTTTACAACGCACTGAATCTTATGAATATTTAACTTCATATCATCAATGTCCTTGGCCAGAAGAATACCGCCTCTGTGAAGCAATCCCACATATTCACAGATATCCTCAAGCTCACGCAAATTGTGGGAGGCTATGATGGGGGTAAGCCCCCGCTCCTCAATCTCCTTCACAAACAGTGCCTTCACCGCCTGACGCATCACGGGATCCAAACCGTCAAATGTCTCATCACAGAGCAAATACTTTGTGTTTGCACAAATACCGCAAAGCACGGAGAGCTGCTTTTTCATACCCTTGGAAAAGGTGTTGGTCTTTCTGGTCATACTGAGGCCGAACTTCTCTATCAATTCTGCAAATTTTGCCTCATCAAAGTCGGGATAATAAGACTGATATAATTTCATCATATCCTTTGGCGTCCCACTCTTAAAAAAGTACTGACTGTCAGAAATGTAAAAAATCTTTTTCTTAACATCCGGCTCATCATAAACTGCTTCGCCGTCCACCAGAATTTCACCACTATCGGGCTTAAGCACACCGCTTAACATTCTCATAAATGTAGATTTTCCCGCACCGTTTGTTCCAATCAGACCAAAGACATGGCCTTCCTCAATGCGGGCAGATATATTGTCAATGGCTTTGATACTGTCAAAGCTCTTGTTTAATTCTTTTATCTCAATCATGTTCTGCCTCCTCAAATACTTTGCTTAACTGTGCAAGCAGCTGCTCCTTTGTCACACCGGATTCCTTTGCCCGAAGCAACATTTCATGGCACTCCTTCAACATTTCCTGTACCTTAGAGCCCCGCCATTCGCTTTCCGGCGCCACAAAATTACCCCTTCCGGAGATGGTATACAGATATCCCATCTGCTCCAACATTACATATGCCCGCTGGATGGTATTTGGATTCACCGAAAGCTCCACTGCCAGACTTCTGACACTGGGCATCTTGGTATCAGCTTCCAAAGCACCACCTACTATGAGCCGCTCCAGCTTATCCACTACCTGTTCATATATAGGACGCTTGTCCCTATAGTCTAATATAATCATACGTTTCCCTCATCTCGGTTAAGTGTATTAATCTTCTTAATACGCTTGTATCACATAATAGGAGGACTGTCAAGAAAATTTTGAAAATTTATATGCAGTTTTTTTGTGGTGGCAGAGGTGGTGGGGCGGGGGATGGAAGGTTGTCGTTCGTTGTGGAGGATAGCTGCATTTTCAAGCATTGCGTAAAGTGACACAGGGAAAATCAGCTCAAGGATGAGCGATTTAGGCGCGCTTGTACATGGATGTATCTTGCGCGCCGTCCCGTAAGAAATGAAAACCGCTCCGCAATGCTTAGAAAATATCTATCCGGAACTCCGAATCGAACAACCTTTCATCCCCCACCCCGCCACCTCCGCCACCACCAAAAACTGCCGTACCTAATTCGGTACGGCAGTTCGCCACTTACATTTATTCTTCTGTCGCAGTCAGTTCTTTGATATAATTGGTCACCACATACAAAACTTCATCCTTGTATTCCACTCTGGACCATCCGGCTTCATAGTTGATACCGATGCGATGTAATTCAGTTCCTGCAGGAACCGCTACTCTTACCGTTTCCTTGCCCATGCTGGTGCTGGGTTCGGTACGTAAATTTACATACTCTTTTGGCGTTACATAATCATCACATGCTGTAAATGCAATCACTCTGCCATCCTGGGTGATTACATCATCCACCGTCTCTGTCTCTTCGGTTTCTGTCGACTCAGGCTCAGAGCTTGGCTCCGGCGTCTCCTGAGATTCTACCAACTGCTCATTGACAACCGGCCCTGTGTGTTGCTTGATATCTACCGGTGTATCCAAATGATTAAAATGCCATAAAAGTGCACAGATAATTGCGGAAACCGCTATCATCCCCACCAAAATTCCGAGCGTCACAATCGGGCTCTGAGAGTTGTCTTCTTCATATCCCTCCGATGCCTTCTTATTCCTCTTGTCCTCGTCATATAATCCCTTCATAACACTTCTCCCGTATCTTACTGTGCTTCGTATTTCTCACTCTGTGCCTTAATCAGCTCTGCATCATCAAAATAATTGATTCGCATAGCACTCTTTACCTCTGAAAGGGTCTGTGCAGCCTCTGCACGTGCAACCTCACTTCCCTTTTTCAAAATCTCATAAACTGCAGGAATGTCCTTCTCCAACTCTTTTCTGCGGTTTCTGATAGGCTCCAAGGTCTCCTGCATTACATTATTCAAGAACTTCTTCACCTTTACATCACCCAGACCGCCTCTCTGATAATGGCCCTTAAGCTCATCCAGGTTAGCATAATCCGGCAAATAACGCTCAAAATGTTCCTCCTTGCAGAACGCATCCAGATAGGTAAATACCGTGTTACCTTCAATATGTCCGGGGTCGCTTACCTGCAGATGTAATGGATCGGTATACATACTCATAATCTTGGTGCGCACATCATCTGCGGAATCTGCCAGATAAATGCAGTTGCCAAGAGACTTACTCATCTTTGCCTTGCCGTCAATACCGGGCAGTCTCTGACATGCCTCATTCTCAGGTAAAAGCGCAGTGGGTTCCACCAGCACCGGCGCATAAACCGTATTGAATTTATGTACAATCTCCCTTGTCTGCTCAATCATTGGAAGCTGGTCTCCGCCAACAGGAACGGTAGTCGCCTTAAACGCTGTAATATCTGCCGCCTGGCTGATGGGATAGGTAAAGAAACCAACCGGAATGCTTGCCTCAAAGTTGCGCATCTGAATCTCGCTCTTTACGGTAGGATTACGCTGCAATCTGGATACCGTTACCAAATCCATATAGTAAAAGGTCAGCTCACAGAGCTCTGAAATCTGTGACTGGATAAAGAGAGTGGATTTTGCCGGATCAAGTCCGCAGGACATGTAGTCAAGTGCCACCTCTATAATATTCTGACGCACCTTCTCGGGATTCTCAATATTGTCCGTAAGTGCCTGTGCATCCGCAATCATGATAAATGTCTTCTTATAATCTCCGGAATTCTGCAATTCCACACGTCTGCGCAAAGAGCCTACATAATGTCCCACATGTAATCTTCCCGTAGGTCTGTCGCCTGTTAAAATAATCTTGTCCATATAAAAAACCATACCTTTCAAACCGTTATATACAAATCACTTAACCTATCATACCATTTTTTTTCACATTAGCAAAGGGTTTTGTGGAATGAAATTAAAAAATACGCACATGCTAGGGAGGATAATATCATTTGATGCTAAATAATTATACTAATATTCGGGCAAGGGTGTAGTATGGGGATGAAAACCAGCACGTTCCGGGTGGGTATTTTCTAAACAGTGCGATAAATTGCAGCCACCCTGCACTTGTCACTTCTTTCATCCCCATACAGCACCTTTGCCCTAATCATTCACATAATCATTTTGCATAAATAAGCGGAGGTAATTATGCGTAACACAATAAACTTCAACGACAACTGGCTCTTTTCAAAGGATAACATACAATGGGAGAATGTAACCCTGCCACACACCTGGAATGCAGTGGATGGTATGAACGGTAAAGGGGAATATTACAGAGGCGAATGCTTTTATGCAAAGGAATTCGCGACCCCACCCTTATATGAAAACACCAAGGTTTATCTGGAAATCCTTGCAGCCTCCCTCTCCTCCAAAGTTCTCCTTAACGATGTTGAAATCGGTATTCACGAGCGTGGCTTTTCTTCTTATACCGTGGATTTAACTCCACACCTTTCCAAAAGCGGAGTAAATCATCTGGTTATCCGGGTAGACAACAGTGAGCGCAGTCACATCTATCCGCAGATGGCTGACTTTACCTTTTACGGC
>SVFG01000018.1 GCA_015056975.1 Lachnospiraceae bacterium
AGGGTATCGGGATTTTGGAAATGTCAAAAGTATTTGATGATAGGCAGAAATGAAAGAAACGGCATAGCCGGAGCTATACCGTTTCTCTCTCGACTCACAATGTTTTCTTAACTGGAACTAACATTTGGGATTCCTCTTTTTGTTTTCACCAATTTTTGGGTGGCAATCGGATTTACTTTGGGTATTTTTATGGTAAAATATAGGAAGAATATTCAGATGAAAGAAGCGGAAATGATGATGCAGTGCGATGTTACGGTAATAGGAGCAGCAATAATAGATGTACTTACAGGACCGGTGGATGAGAAGCTTTGGGGAGAAAGCAGCCTTCCCATGGAATCCATGCGCCTTTGTTTTGGAGGAGATGCGCTGAATGAGGCGGTGGTATTAAGCCGTCTGGGTGTAAATACAGAGCTGATTTCCAAGGTGGGGAATGACGATGCAGGGAAAAGAGTGCTGGACTTTTTGCGGGAAAATAATGTGCACGCGAAGATTACGGTAGAAGAACATCTGGAGACCGGAATGAATGTTGTACTGATTGACGCAAAGGGCGAGAGACGCTTCCTGACCAATCCGGCAAGCAGTTTGCGGAAGCTTGCGGAGGAGGATGTCAGAGGATATCTGGATACGGCCGGCGACATTGTGTGTATGGCGAGTATGTTTGTGTCTCCGCTTTTGGATATTCCAGCCATGGAGAGGTTATTTAAGCAGATTAAGAGGAAGCCGGGACGTGTTCTGGTGGCAGATATGACCACTGCCAAGAACGGTGAAACGCTTCAGGACATCCGTTGTCTGTTACCTTATATCGATTATATCATTCCGAATGAAGCGGAAGCAGAGCGTCTTACGGGAGAGTCGGCTGTATTTCTGTCGGCTGCCATGTTTGTGGAATGCGGAGCACCCTGCGTGATTATCAAGAGAGGTGCAAAGGGTTGTCTGATAAAAACGAAAGAGAAGGAAATCCAAGTACCGGCATATCCGGGTGTAACCGTAAAAGATACCACGGGAGCCGGTGACAGCTTTGTGGCAGGCTTTGTGTGGGGGTTGAGACAGGGCTGGTCTGTGGAGGACTGCGCAGGATTTGGCTGTGCGGTGGCTTCCTGTACAGTGGAGCAGGTGGGCGCCAACAGTGCAGTCACATCCCTTGAGGAGCCTATGAAACGATATCTGATATACAAGCTGCGCAGTATGCTGGAGAAAGGAAATGTCATATTAGCTCTTGATGGCGGAAGTGCAAGCGGTAAAACCACCTTGGCGGCATGGCTGCAGCAACAGTTTGAGGACTGTATCGTGTATCACATGGACGATTTTTTCCTGCGCCCGGAGCAGAGGACGGACAAGCGACTGTCTGAGCCGGGAGGAAATGTTGACAGGGAACGATTTTTGGAGGAGGTGCTTTTGCCGGTAAGCAAAGGAGAAGCAGTAACCTATAGGCGTTTTGATTGCAGTACCTTTGCCTTGTCTGAGCCTGTTACGGCACAGCCTGCCAAACTGACAATTATTGAGGGAGCATACAGCATGCATCCGCTATTGGAAAAGTATTATGATTATTCGGTCTTTTTGGAGGTTTCAGCTACAGAGCAGGAGAAGCGCATTAGGAAACGCAATGCACCGGAATCGGCAGAAAAATTCTTTGAAAAATGGATTCCCCTGGAGCGGAAATATTTTGCGGAATGCAGGGTAAAAGAACGCTGTAATCTGGTGTGGAAGCAATAGTGCGGATAAGAGAGGATTATTTGACAAAAGAGGGGATATGACGTATCATTTTATTATAGTATAAACTGATATTTACCATGGTTAAAAATATATCGGGAGGAACAGATAAGTGTTTCGTATATTTGATAAAATTCAAAGTGATGAAGTATATATAATTGCCGAAATGAGTGCTAATCACGGTGGCAGTTTGGAGAATGCATTGGAAATTGTCCGCCAGACGGCAAAGGCCGGTGCCGACTGTCTGAAAATCCAGACATATACAGCGGATTCCATGACGATAAATTGTGACAATGATTATTTCTTAATTGAGGGAAGCCTTTGGGACGGTTACAAGTTGTATGACCTTTATACGGATGCGGGAACGCCTTATGAATGGCAGGCGAGAATCAAGGAAGAGTGTGAGGCCTGCGGTATGGATTTCCTGTCCACGCCGTTTGATGCGGCGGCAGTGGATTTTCTGGAGGACATCGGCGTGGAGGCGTACAAGATAGCCAGTTTTGAGCTTGTGGACATCCCTCTGATTGAGTACACCGCTTCCAAGGGAAAGCCCATGATTATTTCCTGCGGAATGGGCAGCCTTGAGGAAATACAGGATGCGGTAGATGCCTGTCACAGAATGGGCAATGATAAAATTGTATTGCTCAAATGTTGTAGTGAATATCCTGCAAACTGGGAGGACATGCATCTGGGCAATATTCCTGATATGAGAGAGAGGTTCGGAGTGCATGTGGGTCTTTCCGACCACAGCGCAGGAAGTCTTGGAGCAGTGGTAGGAGTTGCTCTGGGAGCCTGCGTGGTGGAAAAGCACGTGAAGCTGGAGAATGTTGAGAGTGCTGACAGTCAGTTCAGTATGTCCATGCAGGAGTTTGCACAGATGGTAAGCGATGTGCACAGTGCTAAGAAAATTGCAAAAGGCCCTGTTTATGAGCTGACGGAGGGAGAAAAGGTTTCTTTGGCATTTAGGAGAAGTATTTTTGCAGTAAAGGATATAGAGCCCGGAGAGCCGTTTACGAAGGAGAACGTGAGGATAATCAGACCCAGTGATGGTCTGGCACCCAAATACTTTAAAGAGTTACTGGGACAGACTAGTAAAAGAGAGATTTTGCGGGGAGAACCGATACTGGCAGAAGATTTGAAAGGATGAAGCGCTTTATGAGTTCACAAGATAGAACCTGTTATCTGAGAAGGGTAAGGCCGGAGGATGTGGATTTGTTGTTTGTCTGGGCAAACGACCCGGAGGTCAGAAAGAATGCGTTTCATTCAGAATCCATTCCGTATGAGGATCATAAAAAATGGTTTGCGGGACTGCTTACGGATGACAGCAGGGTACAGTATATCATGATGGACGGAGAAGAAGCCGTGGGGCAAATCCGTTTTGCCCTATCAGAGCAGTCGGCAGTGATTGATTATAGCATTGCACCCGACAAAAGAGGCAGAGGCTACGGAAAGCAATTGCTCCGGTTAGCGAAGGAAGAGGTTTGCAGGGAATATCCGACCATACACACATTGGTGGGACAGGTGAAGCCTGCCAATATTGCGTCTGCAAAATGCTTTGTGGAATGTGGTTACGAGGAAAGCTTTAGACAGTTTGAACTGAAATGCGGAGAGTGATGCAATGGCACAGTATGTGATAGCAACGACAAAATCTTGGAATATACAAAACAGTGAGCGTCTGATGGCGCGCTTTCCGGAGGATTCCTTTTGTCTGATTACGGACAAGGAGAAGCTGACCTATGAATTGCTTGTAAAGCTTAAGCCCCGATACGTATTTTTTCCCCATTGGTCTTGGATCATACCGGCTGAGATTTATGAGAACTATGAATGTATTGTATTTCATATGACAGACCTGCCCTTTGGAAGAGGAGGCAGTCCGCTACAGAATTTATTGGTCAGAGGAATCTATGAGACTAAGGTTTCCGCAATCAGGGTGGAAGCAGGGTTGGATACCGGTCCCGTTTATCTGAAAGCGCCGATGGACATCAGTGAAGGAAGCGCAGACGATATCTTGAGAATGATATCGGATATGATTTTCGAAGAGATGATTCCGCAGTTTTTAAAAGGAGAGTTGGTTCCCTATCCTCAGGAGGGAGAGGTGGTAAGCTTTAAGCGCAGGACACCTAATCAGAGTGAAATACCGGGAGGGCTGACGCAGAGACAGCTTTACGACTATATCCGTATGTTGGATGGTGAGGGTTATCCGGCTGCTTACAGAGATTGTGGTGATTTCAGGATACATTTCAGAAATGCACAGTGGAAAGAGGATACTGTGATTGCAGAGGCTGAGTTTAAGGAGATATAGCAGATGAAGAAGGTTTTGGTGATTGCGGCACATCCCGATGATGAATTGCTGGGTTTGGGCGGTACGGTAAGAAAGCTGGCAGACGCAGGCAAGGAAGTGCGTGCGGTTATTTTGGCAGAGGGCATAACATCAAGAGCTGACAGGAGAGAAGATGCCAATCAGGATGAATTGGCTGCATTGAGAGAAGATGCAGAGAAGGCAGCCGGAATTGTAGGTTATCAGAGTATAGATTTTTGCGGTCTTCCGGATAACAGAATGGACAGTGTGGACTTATTGGACATTATTAAAACAGTTTCCAAATTTGTGGAGAAATATCATCCGGATACCATCTTCACTCATCATCACGGAGATTTAAACATTGATCACAGACGAACTTGTGAGGCGGTTTTGACGGCGTGCCGTCCCGTGGGAGAATATGGTGTGAAACGGATTTATGCATTCGAGACACCCAGCAGTACGGAGTGGAATTATGTCTACAGTGAGCCGTTTACGCCCAATGTGTATGTGGATGTAACGGACACGCTGGAAGCAAAAGTGGACGGCATGGCGTGCTACAGAAGTGAGAGCACTGTTTACCCTCATCCGAGAAGCGGAGAAGCCTTAAGAGCCCTAGGCAGATTGAGGGGCAGTAATGTTGGGTTTGAAATGGCGGAAGCGTTTATGTTGCTGAGAGAGTGTATTGCCGGGGATGAGTTATGATAGTATTTCGTGCGGACGGAAACAGTGCGGTGGGAGCAGGTCATGTGATGCGCCTACTCTCCATTGCGGATGCTGCAAGGCAGGCAGGTGAAAATTGCATATTTGTTACGGCATCAGGTGATATGGAGCAGGTAATAACTGCGCGCGGTTATGAGAGCCATGTGCTTGGTACCGACTATTCGGATATGGAATCGGAGGATATGCAGGCTGTTTTAGAGGTATACAAGCCGGCAGTGTTGTTTGTGGATTCCTATTTTGTGACAGAGAAGTATTTGGACGGTCTGTTGGAATATTGCAGAATACATGACATTCGACTGGTCTACATGGATGATGTACTTGCGTTTCCGTATCCCTGTGATATTTTGGTGAATTACAACATATACGGCAGGGAGGAGGACTATCTGAGCCTTTATACGGGAAGAAAGGTTCCGAGGTTGCTGCAGGGTTCCGCATATGCACCTCTTCGGGGCGAGTTTTTAGACAGAAGCCCCCGCAAGGTAAGAAAGCAGGCAGACACAGTGCTTGTCTCCACGGGTGGTGCAGATTTTGAGCATTTGGCGGTGGAGCTTATAAAGAAAGCAGGACAGTACCCCTACACTTTTCAATTTGTGATAGGAGCATTGAATCCTGACAAGGAGAAAATCAGAGAACTGGCAGATGCTTCTGACAATATTGTTTTATATGAGCAGGTACCTTCATTGGCGCCCATTATGGAAACCTGTGATGTAGCAATATCGGCAGCAGGTTCTACGCTTTATGAGTTGTGTGCCACACAGACGCCCACAATAACTTATGTTTTGGCGGATAATCAACTGCCCGGAGCGCAGGCGTTTGCAGCGAAAGGTGTCATGTTGAATTGCGGGGATGTCAGAGTTTTGGGAAGAGAAGCTCTGGCCGGAAAGCTTTTGGATTCGGCAGCGTCTTTGTTGGAGGATTATGATAATAGAGTTCTTATTTCAGAAAGAATGAAAGAGGTTGTGGACGGCAAGGGTGCCGGAAGGATACTAAAAGAAGTATTACAAGAGAAAGCGTGATTATATGAAAAACAATGAAGAACAAAAGCTGATAGCCAAAAGTGAACATACCGCAAATATCTATACAGCCAAGTGTCTTGTGACAATGACTCTGATTGTGTGCTTTGCATTGTTGCTTAATATATTGGATATTTTCATTATTGAAGATTATCTTATGTACATTGCAACGGGAGGTTGTATATGCTGTGCCATAGCCGCAATATTGGTAGTTCATTTTTTCAACAACAGACTGAGTACAAAGTATATTTTGTTTGCTCTGATGGCGGTATTTATAGCGATTGTTGGTGTGACCGTAACATATCATACCGTTCTGATTAGTGCCATGCCCATCATGTGTGCAGTACAGTACAAGAAAAACAGGGTGGTGTACTATACCTACATATTGTCCGTTATCAGTATTTTCATCGGTGTAATGGGTGGTTATTATTATGGATTATGTGATGCGAACATGCTGGCACTTACAGACACGGTAGCAACCAAATACATTGACCCGGAGACCGGATATCTTCTCTTTAAGGAGCCCAATCCCAATCCGTGGGGCACTTTGCCGATATTTTATGTGTTACCCAGAGCATTGGTGTTATTTGCATTTGTGCCGGTTATGAAGCGTGTAACCAGTGTTATTTCGGACAATGCGGTCAGAGAAGCTGAGCTTAAGATATTAAGTGAAATGGACACCATGACACAGCTCTACAACAGGAACAAATACGATAAGATGTTGAAGGAGACCTATTCTGCTATAGAGAAGGTGGGTGTTATTTTCTGGGATCTCAATGATTTAAAGACAATCAATGATGAGATGGGTCATGAGTATGGTGATTTCGTAATCAGCTCCCTTGCCGGTGCCATCAAGGAGAACATCGGAAGAGGAACCAGGGCCTTCCGTGTGGGTGGCGATGAAATTGTAGTGATTCAGAAGAATGCAAATGAAGCTTCCGTGCAGGAGCTGATTGAGCGGATATATGAGAGCATTGAGTACAAAAATAAGATGTCTAAGGTGAAAATCTCAGTTGCTTCAGGATATTGTATCGGAGCAGGCAAAGAGATTGAAAAGGTGATAGCTGAAGCTGATGCCCGGATGTATGTGGAAAAGAAGCGCATTAAAGAGGAACAGAAGAGAATTAAGCTGATAAACGTGACAAACGGTGCGGAGGAATCAAAATAGAGATAAAGTGAAAGAAGACATTACCACAGATGTCTTCTTTTGATTAAGTGGGAGGTGCAGGTATGAAATGGTTTGATTATGTGAAGGATTATAATACGATATCCATTATAGTCCGTATTTTTCTTGCAATGCTGCTGGGGGGATGTATCGGAATCGAGAGGGAGAAAAGCAAGAGACCGGCGGGCTTTCGCACCCATATTCTGGTATGTGTAGGCTCCTGCATGACGGCGCTGATTGGGCTTTTTGTATGGCATGAGATGGGCAATATGTCAGACCCGCTTCGTATTTCCGCACAGGTTATTTCCGGTATAGGTTTCTTAGGCGTGGGAACAATTCTTGTAAAGGAGCATGACCATATTACGGGACTTACCACGGCGGCAGGTCTTTGGACCACTGCTTCCATCGGTATTGCCTGCGGGTTTGGTTTTTACATGGGGGCGTTGATTGGTACACTTGTGGTGTCGATTACCTCTGCTATATTGTTCAAATTTGAGAAGAGAGGACGCAAAAAGAACCGCAGGATTAATTTGTATCTGGAAATGCAGGGTACAGATTTGTTAAACGATAAGATTGACCTGCTTGTGCAGGAATTTAAGGCAAAGAATATACTGGTGGTACCGCCCCGTACTGCAGTAAGGGGAAATGTGGGATTAGAGATTTCTCTGCCGTATGTGGGAAATGAGGATACAAATGCAGTGCTTCAGGCCCTTCGCAAGCAGGAAGGTGTTTTGTTTGCCATGGAAACGTAGTGTTGAAAATATCCCACCGGCATGGTATAGTTTAAGTGTGAAATTGTGACGATTAGGAGGACATCCTTTATGATGCGACAGGAAAATTATTATGAAAATTACGATAAAAAAGAAGGCCTACATTTTGATTCCAAGGTAGTTCACGGAGGACAGGGCTGCGACCCCATTACAGGTGCAGTGAGCTTCCCTATTTTTCAGACAGCTACCTTCCGTCACAGAGCCTTTGGCGTTTCTACAGGATATGATTATTCCAGATTACAGAACCCCACCAGACAGGAGCTTGAGAGAACCATGGCTATCCTTGAGGAGGGTACGGAAGCATTCGCTTTTTCCAGCGGACAGGCTGCCAATATGTCTGTGTTTGGTATGTTAAAGCCCGGCGACCACGTGATTTTATCCGATGATATTTACGGTGGTACCTTCCGAATTGCAGAGGATATTTTCAGCGCTCTCGGTTGTGAGTTTACATTCATTGATTTGGCAGATACAGATTGTCTGAAGGCGACTATCCGCTCCAACACCAGAATGGTATTTATGGAGACTCCCACCAACCCTATGATGAAGGTTGCGGATATTCAAAAAGTGGCTCAGATTACCAAAGAAAATAACCTTATTTTTGTAGTAGATAATACATTTTTGACACCTTATTTCCAGCGCCCCCTGCTTTTGGGAGCTGATATTGTGGTGCACAGCGGTACCAAGTACCTGTGCGGACACAATGATGTGATTGCAGGTCTTGTCATCGTAAAGAGTGAGGAGCATGCGGCTCATTTCCGTTTGCAGTTAAAGTCCAGAGGTAACGGTCTTCCGCCTTTTGATTCCTGGCTTTTACTCCGTGGTATCAAGACCCTTTCCCTGCGTATGCAGAAGCATGATGAAAATGCAAAGATTGTTGCTGAGTGGCTGAGAAAGCACCCCAAGGTAAAGAAGGTGTACTATGCAGGCTTTGAAGATCATGTGGGATATGAAATCAGCAAAAAGCAGTGTACCGGCTTCGGCGGTATGATTTCCTTTGAGCTGGACAGTGAAGAGACTGCCATGAATCTGTTGTCCGGCGTAAAGATGATTCTGTTTGCGGAGAGTCTGGGGGGAACAGAGACACTTATCACCTATCCATTGACACAGACCCATGAATCCATTCCTGCGGATATCAGAGAGAAATTGGGTATCAACAAGAGCTTTATCCGTATCTCTATCGGTATCGAGAATGCACAGGATATCATCAATGATTTGGAGCAGGCACTGGGCTAAGCGGAACGGAGATTACATGAAAGTAAAATTTACAAAAATGCAGGCATTCGGCAATGATTACATTTATGTGGATGCCATTCATCAGGAGATTATAGAGCCCGGAGTATTATCCAAGAGGATTTCGGACAGGCATTTCGGAGTGGGTGCGGATGGCTTGGTGTTAATCTGTCCCTCTGAGAAATGTGATTTCAGAATGCGTATTTTTAATCCCGACGGTACCGAGGCGGAGATGTGCGGCAATGCACTGCGCAGTACTGCCAAGTTTGTGTATTTTCACGGACTTACGGACAAGACGGAATTTGAGATAGAGACCCTCGGAGGCATTAAGCAGATACAGCTTTTTGTGGAAGACGGCGAAGTAGTCAATATCCATGCAAAGATTGGCAAGCCGGAGTTTAATGCAAAGCTTGTACCGGTGACTACGGATAAGGAGACTTTCTTAAATGAAAAGATAGAGGTGCTGGGACAGGAGTTCAGAGCATCTTCCCTTTCTTGGGGAAATCCTCACACAGTGCTGTTTATCGATGATGTGGACAATTTTGATGTGCATGGTTATGGTCCGGCGATAGAGTATCATTCTCTTTTTCCCCGCAGAACCAATGTAACCTTTGCACAGATGGTGGATGAGACTCACATTAAAATCAGAGAGTGGGAGCGCGGCACGGGAGAGACCTTGGGCTGCGGTACCGGCTGTTGCAGTGCGGTTGTGTTTGCCAATATTTTAGGTATGGGCGCAAGGGTTGTAGATGTGGAACAGCCCGGCGGAGTACTGCATGTAGAGTGGGATGAGGAGGATGTGATTCACATGACGGGTCCCTCACATGTTGTTTTTCAAGGAGAGTATGAATATGAAGCTTAAAGAATTGATGGATTCTTTGACATATGAGCTGATAAAAGGCAGTTTGGAACAGGAGATTTCCGGCATCGTTTATGATTCCAGAAAGGTGCAGGAGGGCTCCCTGTTTGTGTGTTTAAAGGGTTTTAAATCTGATGGACATGCCTATATCGGAAAGGCTGTGGAGGCAGGTGCGGCAGCAGTTATCGTGGAGGATGCGGATGCATGCGTACCATATGACATTACCGCGGTAAAGGTGGAGGATGCCAGAGAGGCACTGGCTCTTGTCTCTGTGAAATGGTTTGGCAATCCTGCAAAGGATATGACAATGATTGGTCTTACCGGCACGAAGGGTAAAACCACCACGGCCCACATGATTAAAAAGATTTTAGAGGAGGCAGGACACCGCGTGGGTATGATTGGTACCCTGGGTGCTTACATTGGTGAGGAAAAGATTCCCACCCGCAATACCACGCCTGAGTCCTACGAATTACATTCCCTGTTTGCAACCATGAAGGAAAAGGGTTGTACCCATGTGGTGATGGAGGTTTCCTCCCAGGGACTAAAGCAGAAGAGAACTGCCGGTATCGTGTTTGATTACGGAGTATTTCTGAATTTATCCGTTGACCATATCAGTGACGGCGAGCATGCAGATTTTGAGGAGTACAAGGCTTGCAAGAAGCTGTTATTTAACCAGACAAAGCAGCCCATTATTAATTTGGACAATGAATACAGCAGGGAATTTCTGGAGCTTACTGAGAATCCCTTTACCATATCCTGTAAGGAGGATGCGGACTTAAAGGCAGTAAATATTAGAAATCTTTGGGATGATGAAATCTTAGGAATTGCCTTTACCGTGGAAGGCAAGGTACAGGGAGATATCACGGTTTCCATGCCCGGTATCTTCAACGCGGAGAATGCAATGGTTGCAATTGCCATCGCAGCATTTTGCGGTATTAAGGTGGAGGACATGAACAAGGCACTTCGCAAGGTCTCCGTAAAGGGACGTACTCAGTTAATCCGCGAAACCGCTCATTTTGCAACATTTATCATCGACTATGCACACAATGAGCTGAGTATGGAGAGCCTGCTTCATATGCTGAAAGGGTATGAGCCTAAGCGTCTGATTTGTCTGTTTGGCGGCGGTGGTAACAAGCCCAAGCAGCGCCGCTATGATATGGGTAAGATTGCAGGCAAGTACGCTGATTTGACCATACTTACCACAGACAATCCCAGATTTGAGGAAGTGGAGGATATCAATAACCAGATTATTGAAGGTCTGAATGTATACAATGGTAAGTACGAATTTATCCTGGACCGTCAAGAGGCTATAGAGCATCTGTTGGATACCGCAAAGAAGGGTGACATCGTTGCCCTGATTGGAAAGGGTCATGAGGATTATCAGGAAATTAAGGGTGTAAAATATTATTTCTGCGAGGAAGAGATTATTCTGAATCACTTAAAACAGAAATAGAGAATAAATACGAAAGAGGGTATAGCAATGAAATTAACAAACGAGCAGTTAAAAACAATTTATCATGGTGTACTTCATTTTGCGGAAACAGAGGACGGTTATTTACAGTCCTTCCAGTATTCCGATAAGCAGATGGAGTATTTTAAGGGAGCTTTTGAGTTTTGGTATGAGAGATGCATGGCAAGCAGTGCCAAGACCTTAGAGTTTACCACTTCCGCCACAAGCTTTTCCTTTGACTACAAAATCATCTGGATGGGTTCACCGGATTCCGTTGAGCTTGCTGTGGACGGTCTGATTTCCAAGATTTATTATGTAAAGGATTTGGAGAAGGAAGGAACCCTTTCCTTTGAACTGCCGGAGGGTGAGAAGCAGGTAACCGTATATCTGCCTGCGGATGCCACTATTTTACTTAGAGATTTTGAGATTGACGGAGAGCTTTCACAGGTACAGAAGAGTGCAACCGTATTGTGGATGGGTGACTCCATTACCCAGGGCTTCGGACCTCTTCGCTCCGCAGAAACCTATGTAAGCGTGGCAAACCGTCTGTTAAATTATGAGGTGCTGAATCAGGGAATCGGCGGCTATGTGTATGATAAAAACGTACTGATGAAGATGGAGGGCTATACTCCCGACAAAATTATTATTTCTCTGGGAACCAACCAATACGGCATGGAGTCTATGCAGGGTATTGAGGAATACTACGAGATACTTCATGAAA
Source organism: Lachnospiraceae bacterium (assembly GCA_015056975.1). Classification (GTDB taxonomy): domain Bacteria; phylum Bacillota; class Clostridia; order Lachnospirales; family Lachnospiraceae; genus Acetatifactor. The sequence continues at coordinate 11,938 of SVFG01000018.1, forward strand.
TTTACGGAGATACCCCTGTACTTTGCATCACTCCTATTTGGAGAGGTGACAATATGGAAGGTGTTCCTACTCTCGCAAAATTCTGTAAAGCAATAGAGAAAATTTGTGAGAAATATCCCAACATTACCGTAGTGGAGGGCTTTAAGCTGGTACCGCACCTGTCAGAGTACTTCTTGGATAATCTGCATCCCAACTGTCTGGGCTGTGAGGTGTATGGACGGAATCTGGTGCAGGAAATACAGGAGCTGGGCTTTTAGAAGTGGGCAATACATGACAATTAGAAAGAACATTTGCTGAAAAGTGAATGTTCTTTTCTGCATACTGTAAAGAACATGAATGAGGAGGTATAAAGGACGCGATGGATAAGCTGGTGTATCTTTTTTATGTACTACTATTTGTAATATTATTTTGGGGTGCTAAATTCTTTGGCCGCAAAAAGTGGAATGATGAATTTATGTCCATTCCACAAACTAAGGCGTTGCAGGGATTTTCTGCCATTTGTATTCTGCTTCATCATGTGGGGCAGAAGACCTGTGCGCATTGGTTAAACCCCAAATATATTGTGCATGGTCTGGATGTGTTTGTGCCTATCGGTTATTACTTTGTAGGTATCTTTTTGTTTTGCTCCGGCTACGGACTGTTGAAGAGCTATCGTGCAAAGCAGGATTATCTGAAAGGCTTCTTTGTCCGCCGCATTTTGCCGGTGATATTGGCATATTACTCCACCGGATTTATTTTCCTGATATTTAGGTTTATCATGGGCGAGAAGCTGAGCGTACCGCAGGTGATTTATTACGTGACAGGATTGCAACTGAGCAATCCCAATACATGGTTTGTCATTGCACTGCCCATTCTGTATGCCGGATTTTACTTTGCGTTTAAGTTTTGTAAGAAGGAGGGTATGGCAGTTTTTGTTACCTGTATGGTGGTGTTTGTATATACCCTTATCGGTACCATGATTGACCATAATGTCTGGTGGATGCGGGGAGAGTGGTGGTACAACTCCGTGCACTTTTTCAGCCTGGGTCTGCTCTTTGCCCGTTATGAAAAGACCATTGTATCAAGGATTAAAAAGCATTATATCATTTATGTGTTGCTGGCATTTGTGGGCATTTTTGTATTTTACGCCCTGTCTGAATATTGTATGGCGGTGTTCTCCTATTACGGCGAGAATTTCCACGCCAACTTCAAGGTACTGCGCAGATGGGTGTGCCTGCTTTCCCAGATGCTGGCGTCCTGCTCCTTTGTGTTCTTTGTGTTTATGCTGGGGCTGAAAATCAAAATCGGTAATAAGGTGCTGGATTTCATGGGCAAGATAGCATTTGAATTTTACCTGATTCACGGGCTGTTTATCGAGCTGTTTGGCTTTAACTTTATTGATGTGGCACCCAGCTTGTATTACATACGAAACGTGACGTTGTTTGTAATTGTTATAGTAGTGCTGTCCATACCTGCTACGATTTTGTTACAGAAGTTCCATAAGTGGGTTTTAGGACTATGCGATAAAAAGGAGAGGAAACATACATGAAATTACCGAAAATGATACTTTTTGATTATGGTCAGACCTTAGTAAACGAAAGTAAATTCCATGGAATCAAGGGCACGGAGGCAGTGCTAAATTACGCCACGAAAAACAAGTATGGCAAAACAGCGGCAGAGGTGCAGGCATATGCGGAAGAAATTAACAGGGAATTGGGGCGCTTTGACCCGCTTAAGAAGCATCTGATGCAGGTGGAGGTTCCTAATCATATGTTTACCGCGTATCTGTATGAGTCTCAGGGAATTGAGCTGTCTCTGTCGTCAAAGGAGATTGATAAGGTGTTCTGGGATGCGGCGGCACCGGGCAAGCCTACGGAGGGCATAGAGGATTTCCTGGCATTTCTTAAGAAGCAGGGAATTCGCACAGGCGTAATCAGCAATATAACGTTTTGTGGAGAAGCAGTAACAGAACGGATAGCAGAAACGATTCCCGGTCATGAGTTTGAGTTTATCATAGCTACAAGTGAGTATATGTACCGTAAGCCCAACAAGCGCATTTTTGAGCTTGCTCTGGAGAAGGCAGATTTGTCTGCGGAGGATGTGTGGTACATTGGTGACCAATACGAGTGTGATATTGTGGGGGCAAAGAATGCCGGTATATTCCCTGTCTGGTATATCGGTGCTATTGATTTACCATACTCTGAGAAGGAAGATGTGTTGACTGTGAAAAGTTGGCAGGAGCTCCGGGGAATGATGGAAAAAGGGTAAGGTTGAGAGGAACAATTAATGATGAAGAAAATTAGTATATTCATTTGTATTGTATCAATATTTTTAGTTGGCTGTGGTGCAAAGGACAAAGCGGTGCAGAAGGTAATGGAGGAAATTGATTCCATTGGCACGGTGAGACTTTCTGATAAGGATACTATTGAGCAGGCACTGAATCATTACAGTCAGTTGACTGACAGACAAAAGGAAGCAGTGGAAAATTATGTGGAGCTAATGGAAGCTCAGGATAAACTGAAAGAGCTGGAAGAAAAGGCAAAGCTGGAAGAGCAAGCAAGAATTGCCGACGCTGTAACAGTAGAATTCATATCTCATTATCAGGAAGCTGGGGAAGAGATTATTTTGAATCAGGATAATATCATGTCCGCAGAAGCATCTGTAATACAAACATCGCACGGTACAACAGACTATTCTGTGCAGGTACAATTTGATGAAGAAGGAACACAAAAGTTCAAGGAAGCAACGGAGGTACTGATTGGAGAAGTCATCACTATTGTATGTGATGGAACAGTGGTAAGTGCACCGGTGGTATATGATGTAATTGAGAATGGTGTAGTTATGATTTCGGGATTTGCTTCCTTAGAGGAGGCTGAAAATCTGGCAGCCATGTTACGTCAGAGAAATTTAGAATTGCAGTAACAGGGGGTAAAGTAGAACATGAAGGATACCTATTGCACTCTGATTACGGAGGCAGGGGAACAGGGAAAACATAAAGATGGATGGAAGTGGTATCCCAGACCACAGATGAAGAGGGACGGGTATCTGATTTTGAGTGAGGGATGGACTCTGGATGGTGCACCCATTCATATACCCTTTGTGCCCCAGTCTGTTTTGTCCGGTTACAGTGGTGAAGTCGGCGAAAGGCTGATTTATCAGACTACCTTCAGAATTCCGGATACCTTTGATAAGGAGCGCATTTTATTGCATTTTGGCGGTGTGGACCAGATTGCGGAGGCGTGGATAAATGATATTTACGTTGGGAGGCATGAGGACGGATATACGGCATTTTCTTTTGATGTGACAGATGCTGTGAGAAGAGATGCCGACAATGAGTTGACCATACAGGTAACCGATACCCTATCCAAGGAGTTTCCCTACGGAAAGCAACGCAAAAAGCGTGGTGGCATGTGGTATACACCCATGAGCGGTATCTGGCAGAATGTTTGGCTGGAGAATGTACCCGCAAATTATGTAGAGGGTATTACTCTCAAGCCTGATTTGGAAGGTGTGCATATCACTTTAGAAAGAATAGGATGTGTGGAGGCTACGATATGCGGTTTCCGGGCAGTGGTTACCCTTCATAATGGTGAAACTTATGAACAGACCTTTGAAAGCTGTCAGGAATACCTGAAAGTGACGGATCATGTCTGTGCGGACGGAAGTATCTATCAGCCTCGGCTGTGGACGCCGGAAAGCCCCTATCTATATTCCATGAAAATAGTGACAGATACGGATGAGGTGGAGACTTATTTCGCACTGCGCACCATTGATATCCGAAATGTGGAGGGTGTAAACAGGGTTTGTTTAAATGGGGAGCCCATTTTTCTGCACGGTGTGCTGGATCAGGGGTATTTCAGTGACGGTATTTATCTCCCGGCAGAGCCGGAGGAATACGAGAGAGATATCCTGCGCATGAAGGAGCTGGGCATGAATATGCTACGAAAGCATATCAAGGTGGAGCAGGAAGCTTTTTATTATTACTGCGACAAGCATGGTATGCTGGTAATGCAGGATATGGTGAACAGCGGTGGTTACAGTTTCCTAAGGGATACGGCACTGCCCACTCTGGGCATGAAACGCATGAAGGATACCCGAAAGATAGGTAAAAGGAGGAAAGAGCTCTTTAGGAAGCATGTAGAGCAGGTTATTTCACAGCTTTACAGTCATCCCTGCATAGTGGCTTACACTATTTTCAATGAGGGCTGGGGACAGTTTGACAGTGATGCCATGTATGATTTTGTAAAGAAACTGGATGACAGCAGATTAATTGATGCTACATCCGGGTGGTTTTGGCAGAAGAAGAGCGATTTTGACAGTGAACACATTTATTTTAAGACCAGGGACTTAACTGTAAAAGAGAGGCCGCTTTTGGTCTCTGAGTGCGGCGGCTATTCCCGCAAGATTGCAGAGCATTGCTTCAACTTGAAGCGTTCCTACGGATACGGAAGTGCCGGTGATGAAAAGGCTCTTACGGATATGATAACGGATATGTACCGCAAAATGATTCTTCCCGGTATCCCTAAGGGAGTCTGCGGTTGCGTTTACACACAGCTGTCCGATGTGGAGGACGAGATAAACGGACTTTACACCTACGACAGAAAAGTGTGCAAGGTGGATAAAGAGGCAATGCGGAAGCTGGCAGAGGAACTGAAGCTTTAAAATTCTGTTTCGCAGATATAAGAAATGTGTTATAATATTACAAATAATAAGATTCGTATTATGATACGAAAGAAAGAGGTGTCTATATGAGAGCAGGTATGGGTGGTGTAGGTATTGCATCAGTGTTGGTAATTGTGGGAATTTTGTTGGTATTAGCAGTAGTAGTAGGTATTATAGTTCTGATAGTTGTGCTGTGTACGAGGAACAAAAATAAGAGCATGCCCCAAGCAACCGTAAATGCTTTTGTTGTTGGAAGGAGAGAAAGTGCATCCGGGTATTTTATTGCATTCCAGTTGGATAGCGGTGAGCGTATGGAGCTTGGTGCGGATGTAAACACCTATGGAATGGCAATCGAAGGAACCAGAGGCGTACTTACTTTCCAGGGGACAAGATGTGTTAGGTTTCAGAGAGTGTAATTGAAATTCAGTGAAGCGCTTCCGGCGATGGTACCGGAAGCGTTTTTAAAATCGCAATTTTTATCAATCCTTTTCTTGCGGGATGTGGTAATTTTAGTTTGAGGTGAGAACAGTGGAGTATCGAAAGCATATTCAAAGGGTGATAGCATATATCGAGGATAATCTTACGACAGACATGGACAATGTATCTCTGGCTGCTATCGTCGGTTATTCTGAATATCATTTTCTGCGGCTGTTCAAGGAGGCGGTGAAGCTGACTCCCATGGATTACATTCGTAAACGGCGCCTTACGGAGATTGTAAAGCAGATGATGAAAAGCAACAGAACGGCTTCGGATATAGCTTTTGAATATGGATTTAACTCAAAAGAAAATTTTACCCGTGCCTTTAAGTCGGAGCATAAGATTCTTCCAACGGAATTTAGGACAACCAAAAACAGTCTGAAATTATACGAGCGCATACGGTTTGAGGAGAATGAATGGCGGTTGGAACCAAGGATTATTACGCTGCCCGCCTTTGAGCTTGTGACTTACAAAAGTGATGAAGGTCTGCCTCCGAGATTTTGGAATAAGTACAATGCAAAGAAGTGGTCTTTGAAATTGTCAGGCGGAGAAGTAGTGGAGGATTTTGGTGTCAGCAGTTGGAATAATGAGCGAAACCATTTAGATTATTTTATCGGTATTCCAAAGGATAAGGCACATGGTGACCTGTCCGGTACCATTACGCTTAACATTGTAGGCGGTTTGTATGCATTGTTTGAAACACCGGTTGCTACTCATTTTGATTTTGTAAGTACCATTCATCAGACATGGGATTACATTTATGATGTGTGGCTGCCTGCAAGCGGTTATTGCAAGGCCGATGGGTATGAGTTTGAGAGTTATATGGAGGATAGCCGCATCTTTTCAGAAAAAATCTATATACCAATCAGGGAGAAAGGATAATCATATGAAAAAGATAGAAATTACATTTGATGGAATTACAGATACAACAGGCTACTTATTTTCTTTGGCAAAATGCTTTGCGGCTGTAGTAAAGGACAGTGAATACAAGGATTACTTTGAGGATATTATTGCAGCAAGCGGTTTTGCCTTTCGGATGTGGGCAGACGGTAAGGAGCTTTGTCCCAGTGCCACAAGCATCTGGGATTTTAAAAGCCAGAAGCAGTGGTTTGAAAACAGCGGACTTCTCTGTGACTATGTGGAACGGCTTTGGGGAGAGGATGCTGTGGAAGAGGAGCGAAGACTTGCAGCGATTTGTCTGATTCAGAAATCCATTGACAACGGTACTGCGGTAGTTGCCTGGGATATCAGTGGCTGTGAATGGGGGATTATTATTGGTTATGATGAGGAAAATCAAAGCCTGTTAACCTTAAAAATTAATGGTAATCAGGATAGTATACCTTATGACAAGCTGGGTAAATTGGATATTCCCATTCTATCGGTTGTGAGTATTTGCGGGAAACAGGAGAAATCTGCGGAAAAGGTGCTTAGCGATACTAAAAAGCTCGCAGTGGCTCACTTAAAGGGAGAGGAATGGTGCGATAATGCAAAAGGACTAGAAGCTTATGATACCATGATTGAGTTTGTTCTTCATAAGCTTTCTGATGATTCCGCTTGGAATCTGGAGTATTATCTGGGAACCTACGCAGCCTTGAAGTGGTATGCCTGGAAGTTTTTTGAGAAGTATCAGGAGAAGGAGCTTGCCACATTGTATCAGGCAGTTTATGAGGCATGGAAAGCGGCTTTCGAAATAAAGTGTACACAGGATGTAACCGGGCAGGAGGTAAAACAGCAGCTTGCAAGTTTGCTTGCAAAAGCCAAAAATGCGGAGCGGGAAGCGGTAGGGCTGATGGAGGCATGAAAAATAACTGCTATGGCTTAGGCGGAGGATAGATAAATGAACCATAAGAATGGTAAGATAGCACGAGAGATTATAGAACTGCAAAATGCTGACGGTACTTGGGGCCATGTTTTTCATTCTCTTGCCCAGCCAAATAAAAAGTATCCGCTAACCACAGAGCAGGCTTTGCGTAGGTTAAAAATATTGGGGTTTACCATCAATGACGCTCCAATCCGCAAAGCAGTGGATTGTATGATATCCTGCCTGCAAGGTGCGAGGAAAATTGATAATTATTGGGAAAAGACATTGGATTGGGAACTGTTTACACAGCTTATGTTGGCAACCTGGGTGAGAATATTTGAGCCTGAAAATGAAACGGCGCTGCAAGTTGCCGTGCGTTGGGCAAAGGTGTTCGAGGAGGGATTTAAGAGCGGTGAGTACAGTGAAAGAGATTACTTTGAAGCCTATCAGCAGGAATTTGACGGTGAAAGGAGAGCGGGGAATGTGGTTTCTTTTTCCCCTTTTTATCATCTGCAGTTGTTACAGGGCGTGATATCCGAAGAAGTTGAAAAGCAGTTGGTTGATTATGTTCTTTCAAAAGCCGACGGAATATATTATGTGTATGATAAGTCATTATGTGAATTGCCAAAAGAGTTTGCGTCGAGAGAGTCAGCCAAATATCTGGCAGCTATTGAATTATTGTCGGGATATAAGTCAGCAAAAGAAAGGCTTAAATTCGTAGTAGCATGGTTAGAGGATAATCAGGAGCAAAACGGACAGTGGGATTTAGGAGCAAAAGCAAAGGATAACATTTATTTACCGCTTTCAGATTCATGGACAAAGGCTGAGTATCGGAAAGCGGATTGTACGGAGTGGATAGTCGCTATTTTGAATAAAATAATGTAATTGAAGGAAAAACAGGGTTTGATATGGTGTTCGTATTTTTGTTATATTATTACTTGCATTTTGTTTACGTTTATGATATGCTCAATACAAAGCATATATTCTAACGTTCTAACGAATTTCTCAAATTCTAAATTCACGAAATCTATGCTTTTAATCACAAAATAAATTAAAAGCAGGAGATTTTGGGATATTGTTCTCCTGCGAAGGAGGACAAATGAATAAAGAAAACACACCTACAGTAACTGCTAACCGTGAGCACAAAAGTACTGTGTTCAGTATGATTTATCGGGACAAGGGAAAGCTTTTAGAGCTCTATAATGCCATGAATCATACGGACTATACAGACCCGGAGCTGTTGCAGATTGTAACGCTGGAGAATGCTATTTACATGTCCATGGAGAATGATCTTGCCTTTATTGTGGATCTGCATCTGTATTTGTATGAGCATCAGTCGACCTACAATCCGAATATGCCGCTTAGGGATTTGTTTTATGTGGCAAATGAGTATCAGCGCCTGGTGCGGAATGACAGTATATATGCATCCAGACTGGTAAAGCTGCCAGCTCCTCATTTTGTTGTATTTTATAACGGCAAAGACAAACGACCGGAGAAAGAAATTTTAAAGCTGTCAGACGCATATCTTACAGAGGAATTATACCCGGATTTGGAGCTTAAGGTGACGGTGCTTAACATCAACGCAGGGAATAATAGAGAGCTTAAGGAAAACTGTAGGACACTGCGGGAATATATGCAATATGTGGAATGTGTGCGTCACAATACGGATGAGCTTGGAATGCAGTTAAACGAAGCCGTGGAGAGTGCCGTGAACGAGTGTATTAACAAAGGAATTCTAAAGGATTTCCTGCTGGAGAACAAAGCGGAGGCGATGACTATGAGTATTTTCGAGTATAACGAAGCAGAAGAGAAGGAAAAGATGCGCAGGGCAGAGTATGCCGGTGGGTATGAGGATGGAGTAGCAGACGGAGTTGAACGGGGAATAAAGGACGGAATACAACAGGGACTAGAGCAGGGGAGTCAGAGGATGCTTACATTAATTGATAAAATGACAGAGGATGGTCTTGCAGACCAAATCTCCCGACTTTCCAAGGATGCAGGGTTCCTACAGAAGATGTTGGAAAAATATATGTTATAATTTCGACGCGGTCGTATCAATGGTTTGATTATCATGATACGGCCGCTTTTTGCGGAAGATGTTGCCATGCCACGCTTCGGTGGCATCTTACATACCTTGAATGTACCACTTGCAGGTAAACCACTTGCAAATGATTCCATGCATGTTACAATCTAAACGGAGGTGCGGAATGAAGATAGAGATTGAAGAACAGAAAAAGGAATTACAAGTCATCATACAGTGCGTACGGGCAGATGAGCAGGTGGCCCGCTTGAAATCCCATATTGAGCTGTTTGATAACAAAATACAGGCCAAAAATGATAAAGAAATCTGTTTTGTGAAGCTGATGGATGTTCTGTATTTTGAAACTGTTGACAACCGTATGTATTTGTATACAGAGGATGATGTGATGGAAATCGGATACCGATTGTATGAGCTGGAGGCGATTCTTCCGACGGAGGATTTTATCAGAATTTCTAAATCCCAAATTGTAAATGTCAATAAAATCAACACCTTAAAGCCCGAAATAAATCGGACGATTCTGGTGACGATGTGTAACAAAGAGCAGCTTTACATTTCAAGGAAATACGTGAAAGCATTTCGCAGTTTACTATCAATATAAGGGGGTAATTATGAAAAATTATAAAAAAGACTTTGTTCAGTTTTTGGTATGGATGAGGAACGGAACAGCTTTTTGCACAAGCTGGTTTCTGATTCTCTGGCTGTTATACAATCATTCTTGGGGCATTGAGCAAATTGCAACAAATCGTCTGATTGAGATGCTGCTTTTTGTGGTAGGCGGAGTTTTTGTTTTCTGTTCCTTTTTCACCCGCACATTCATCAGAAAATGGAGCTTTCAAAAGAGGTTAAACTGTTTTATGGTTGTAATTGCATTGTACGAATGCTTTGTATTCTATGTTATGGGTATATGGGAGAGCAGCGGTAACCCCTTTATGTGGATTGTGTTCTTCGGTGTGATATTGTTATCTTACTTTCTGTGCATGGCAATTTATCAGGTATACAGCAGACGGCAGGGAGAACTGTTTACCAAGGCATTACAGAATTATCAGCAAAAAAGGAGTATGGAAAATGGAAAATAAAAAAGTATGGTTTGAATTAATACAGGAGTTAAAAATTGATAATTCAAAAAAGCAAAAGAAGGGACTGCATTTTATGCTTGCGTCCATTTTGATTTGGACAGCAATTGGGGTGATTCATTCGACAAATCTTCCCGTTCTGACAAAGAATCTGTATACGCTTTGTTGTTCGGCGCCATTGTTCCCGCTTGCACTTTTCTTTTCTAAGCTGCTTAATATTGAATTTCAAAACAAAGAAAATCCCCTTACATCCATGGGAATTTTAGCGGCCGCTAATCAAATATTGTATATTCTGATAGCCATGTGGGTGTATGCCGGAGTGCCGGATAAAATGCTGATGGTTTATGCCATGATTTTTGGAGCACATTTATTGCCTTATGGCTGGCTGTATCAGTCCAAGGTATATTATGTGTTTGCTATTGTAATACCGATAGCGGTATTGGCAGTGGGCCTACAGTATCCGGCAGCGGTAGTAGCATTCATGATGACCGGAGTACAAATTGTGTTAAGTGCATGTCTGTGGTTGGAGGTCAGACAGTTGTTTGGCGAGGAAAAATAATTCCATATCGCAATCCTATAGGAAATGTAGTAAAATAGAAATAGCAAAGTCTATAGGAGGCGATGGGGTATGAAGAGACTAAGTTTGAACGGTACATGGAGAATGGAAGGTGCAGGCTATGAGTGTGCAGGCACGGTTCCGGGCTCCGTGTACTCTTTTTTGTTGGAAAATAAACTGATGGAGGACCCCTTCTTTCGTCAGAACGAGTTGGAAGCACAAAAGCTTTTGGATTATGAGTTTGTATTTAGCAGAACCTTTGATTTTGCGGTAAGTGGAGAGAAGGTTTTGCTTTATTGTGCAGGTTTGGATACCCTGTGCGATATTTACATAAATGACAGTCATGTGGCATACACGGACAATATGCACCGTACTTATGAATTTGATGTGACGGAGCTTTTGGTGGATGGGGAAAACAGTATCCGTGTGGTATGTCACCCCTTTGATGATTATATTAAGGAGAAACAGGAGAAAGAGCCGCTCATGGTCCCCTGGCACTGCTCGGAGGGAGCCGGACATATCAGAAAGGCTTCCTGCATGATGGGTTGGGACTGGGGGCCTAGGCTTCCGGATGCAGGCATTTGGAAGGATATTGAACTCCTTGTGCTTGACAGTGCACGGATTACGGATTTTCATGTGTTACAGCGCCATGAGGAGGGTAAGGTATATCTTACTCCCAAGGTGGAGACGGACAGGGAGGCACAGGTAATAGTAACAGTAGAGACTCCGGAGGGAGAACTTCTGGAACTTGCGGCAGGTGAGGAGACAGAGATTCCCAATCCGAAGCTTTGGTGGCCAAACGGTTTGGGTGAGCAGCCCTTGTATACCGTGATGGCAAAGGTTATGGAAAACGGTGAGGTGGCAGATCTTCAGGAGAAACGAATTGGTCTTCGCACACTCAAGCTGATTCGGGAAAAGGATGAGTACGGAGAATGCTTCTGTCATGAGATAAACGGTGTGCGTTTCTTTGCCATGGGAGCAGATTACATACCGGAGGACAATATTTTAAGCAGAGTTACGCCGGAACGCACCTACGATTTGATTAAGCAGTGTAAACGCAGTAATTTCAATGCCATCCGTGTGTGGGGAGGCGGTATTTATCCTACAGATGCTTTCTTTGATGCCTGTGATGAAATGGGTATTATTGTGTTCCAGGATATGATGGTGGCTTGTATCACTTTAAGCGGCGAAGAAGCCATGATGGAGAATTTCAAGGCAGAGCTTTATGATAACCTTCGAAGAATCAGACATCATGCTTCCTTGGCGCTAATCAGTGGCAACAATGAAGTAGAGGAGATGGTTGCCTGTGATGAGAGTATTCAGAATAAGCCGCGTGTACAGGAAATTTATCTGGAATACTTTGAAAGGATGGTTCCCAAGGTGGTAGAGGAGGTATGTCCATATATTCCTTACATTCCTTCATCTCCCTCCACCTGCGGACACTTCATAGACCCTCGCAATGAGAATTACGGTGACTGCCATTATTGGGAGGTATGGCACGGTAATAAACCTTTTACGGAGTACCGCAACAAATACTTCCGCTATCTGAGCGAATTTGGTTTCCAGTCCTTCCCCTGTGAAAAGACCATCAATGCATTTACACTGCCGGAGGATAGGAATATTTTCAGCCGTGTCATGGAAATGCACCAGAGAAATGGTGTGGCAAACGGCAAGATACTGACCTATTTATCGGAGACCTTTAAGTATCCCAATGATTTCGGTGTGCTTTTGTACGCATCCCAGCTTTTGCAGGCGGAGGCTATGCGCTATGGTGTGGAGCATCTGAGAAGACATCGTGGAAGATGTATGGGTGCACTTTATTGGCAGCTGAACGATATCTGGCCTACAGCATCCTGGTCCAGTATTGATTATTACGGACGCTACAAGGCACTTCACTATGCGGCAAAGCGCTTTTACAATCCTATTCTTATCAGCTGTAAGGAGACGGGTGAGAAGACTACAAGACCGGTAGTAACTCTGGAGCCGAAACTGCACGATTACGAGACTAAGGCACAGCTTTGTGTTACCAATGAGACCCATGACGATATCGTGGGAACGGTAGCATGGGCACTGCGGGATAACAGCGGTAAGGTATTGCAGAGTGGCAATGAAGAAATAAAAGTGTCTGCATTTTCGGCAGTATGGCTTAATGAAATGGATTTTGATAAGACGGATGTAGACAATACTTATTTAAGCTATGAATTTATCGTGTATGGCAACTGTGTGTCTGAGGGAACTGTGTTATTTACTTCACCCAAGTATTTCAATTTTGCAGACCCGAAGCTGCGTTATGAGCGAAACAGGGATGAAATTACGGTTTATGCGGAAGCTTATGCAAAGTCTGTGGAAATCGATTCTCCCGATTCGGATTTTATACTTAGTGACAACTATTTTGACTTAAACGGCGGATGTAAGACGGTAAAGATATTGGAGGGAACTCCCGGTACCATCAGACTCCGCTCCGTATATGACATCAGATAAGGAGGCATTATGAAGCGTTCACAGATTAATGCGGCATTAAAAGAATTAGAAGCGATGTGTGAAAAGCATCACTGCTATTTGCCGCCCTTCTGTCATTTCACACCGGAGGAGTGGCAGGAAAAAGGGCATGAATATGATGAAGTCCGCGATTGCATGCTGGGTTGGGATATTACGGATTATGGTAAAAATGATTTTGACAGGTTCGGTTTTTCCCTGATTACCATCCGCAACGGCAACCGCGCCATGGCGGATAAATATCCCAAGGTGTACGCGGAGAAGCTTCTGTACTTAAAGGAGGGACAGTATGCTCCCAATCATTTCCACTGGTACAAGACGGAGGACATTATCAACAGAGGCGGTGGAAATGTACTCATCCGGGTTTACAATTCCCTGGAAAATGAGGAGATGGATTATGAGTCCGATGTGACAGTGTACACTGACGGGCGAAAGTATACAGTTCCGGCAGGCACACAGATTCGTCTGACACCCGGGGAGAGCATTCACGTACAGCAGCTTTTGTACCATGATTTTGAGGTGGAAGCAGGTACAGGTCCGGTGCTTCTGGGAGAGGTGAGTCAGTGTAATGATGACAGCTTAGACAACCGTTTTAATCCTCCCGTAGGAAGATTTCCGGAGATAGAGGAGGACGAGCCCCCCTACCGCCTTTTGTGTAATGAATATCCCCCGGCGAAATAGGGAAGTGGGCTATTTGTGATGCCTGCGGAATGGAGAACAACTATGATAGATGTAACGGCGTTAGGTGAAATACTGATAGATTTTACGCCCTGTGGGAAATCGGAAGCGGGGCAGAGAATTTTTGAGCAAAATCCCGGAGGAGCTCCGGCCAATGTGCTTGCCTGTTTAAGTAAGTGCGGCAAGAAAACTGCTTTTATCGGCAAGGTGGGGCAGGATATGCACGGTGCATTTTTAAAGGGAGTATTGGAGGAAAACGGAATCCAGACCGATGGCCTGATTGAGGATGGAAATGTATTTACGACCCTTGCTTTTGTGGCATTGTCGGAGGCGGGAGAGCGAAGCTTTTCCTTTGCCAGAAAGCCCGGTGCGGATACCTGTCTGACTGGCGATGAACTGAAGAAAGAACTGATACAGGACAGCAGAATCTTTCACATAGGGTCCCTGTCCCTGACGGAGGAACCCGCAAGAAGCGCTACTTTCAAAGCGTTGGAGTTGGCAAAGGAGGCCGGATGTATCATTTCCTATGACCCTAATTATCGGGCACCACTTTGGGAGAGCGAAAAAGCTGCCATAGAGGGGATGCGTTCCGTTCTATCCTTTGTAGATGTGATGAAGCTTTCTGACGAGGAGTGTTTGCTTTTGACAGATACTTCCAAGCCGGAAGAAGCCATAAAAAAGCTACTGGATATAGGAATTACTATTGTAGCCGTGACATTGGGAGAAAAGGGTGCTATAATAGGAACCAAAGAAGGTATACGGTATGTTCCCGGTTATCCGACTAAGGCAGTGGATACGACCGGTGCAGGGGATGCCTTCTGGGGAGGGTTTTTGAACTGCCTGTCAGAAGCAGACAAAAAGCCTGCGGAGATAACCTTAGAGGAGGCAACTGCCTTTGCAAAATTTGGAAATGCAGTTGCAAGCCTGTGTGTGGAAAGGCGGGGCGCCATTCCTGCTATGCCTCTAATGAGCGAAATATACGAAAGATTATGAGGAGGATGTGTACTAATGAAGAAGAACTTAATCAAAAGACCTTTATTATTTGCACTGTGTGCGGTAATGATGTTAAATCTTACTGCTTGTGGCTATGGTTCTGCCGGTAAAGCGTACATGAAACAGCAGATTTCACAGGCTATGAAAGAGCAGGCTGAGAAGGAGAAGGAAAAGGACAAGCACGTTGAGGAATCCGAGAGTAAGACGGACGAAGTGCAGACAGAAACCGAAGAAGTTATTGAGAGTACTCCGGAGCCCACAGATGAGCAGGTGATAGAGATTTCTCAGACAGACCTTCAAAATATACAAAACATTAGGACCCAGGTAACTGCTATGCAGCAGCTGAATACAGGGCTGATGGAGCTTATCTACAATCGCTATGCAGATGAAAATAATGCCACGGCATCTGTATCTGATGTCGCCAATTACGCATATGAGTATATGGATGAAATACAGGCAACCTATGATATGATTTATAATTTTTCCTCTGATTACAGCAGTACGGATTTGGTTAACACGTATGTAGCAACCATGGATTACTTTTCACAGATATATGACACCTATAACAATCTGTACCAAGTAGGACTGACCAATGCTAATGTAATCAGTGCATTGCAGACCGGAAATGCGACTTCTGTAGGAACCAATGAAGAAATAGTGGTAAGTGAATTTGATAAAAAGAAGGCAATGGTGGAGGCACTTCAGCAGATTTCCTATCCGAGCTTTATGGAGTTGCCAATGGTGGAGCTGGTAGAAAATTACTATAATTATCTGTATGCTTATCAGGAACTGTACAAGGGCTATCAGCTGGATGATTTGCTCAGACAAAATTCTGCACTTAATACACTGGATGCTTTGCAGGTGCAGGTATCCAATGCGGCAGAACAGTTTGATGCGGATGTGAGAATGCAGTGTGTAGCAATGTACAATCGTATGAACGAGAGCTTAAATCCCTTGGGTCAGGAGATACTGGACGCTGTGGACAGGCTTGAGGTGAACATGCCAACAGGCAGATTTACCTATCAGAATCAGGAATTAAGTCCGGAGATAGATTGGACCTATATCGATACGATTTTCCCGGCACTATACAATTCCGTTGATTATGTAATCAGTATGAGTGCTATCTGTGAGCAGGGTGCTTGCGATGTATTAATTGAGGCAGAGATTGAAGGCTTCTCCCAGAAATACTCCCAGAAGGTAACCTTAGACAGGGAAATCACCAGACTGTACATAAAGCCGACACTGCTTTCTGACTTGAAGTTAAGTTCCCAGAAAAATACGCAGTTAAAGATTTCAGTAACCAATCTGGATAATAATAAAATTATTATTCAGGATACCAAAACCATCACACTGATGAGCTTGTATGATTTGAGCTTATCCAATGAAGAGAACGGTATGCATCCGTATATCAATACTCTTGCGTGGGTAACACCGGAAGCAGATGAAATAAAAGCATTAAAGAGACTTGCGATTGAAGAAATTGTAGAGCTTACCAAGGATTCTGAATATTGGGTAGAAACAGATGGCGGAATAGTAAATTTAGCGCCAATGACAGGTCTTGTAGGATATCAGCCGGGGAATTTACAGATTGGGGAGTTGCAGGAATATTTTGTGAGAATGCAGGCCTTGGCGATTCAGTGTGCTATGAGTGATGCGGGGATTGCCTACAATATGTCATCCTATTCCTCCAGTGACTTTGCGAAGGCGTTGCAGAGGGTTGTACCGCCGGCAGAAACCATAAACTCAAAGAGCGGAGTATGTATTGAAACATCTTTGGTTATGGCCAGCGCCCTTCAGTCAGCAAATATGCACTGTATGCTTGTGTTCCCGCCCGGGCATTGTCAGGTGGCAGTTGAGATTTGGGAGACGGGAGAATATATATTAATTGAGACTACCAGTCTGCCCATTACAAGTAGCAATTACAGGTCTGCTGTTCAATATTTAACCAAAAAAGAGTGGGCGAAGAAGCTTTCCGAAAGTTATGTTATCGATTGTAATATGGCACCGTACTTAGACTTGACACCTATTTATTATTAATTATATTAGACGTTTTAGTGAAAACGTGATAAAATGATAGCGATGCACCTTGTGGTGTGTCGCTATCATTTGTTGTGGAGAAGACCATGCGTAATAAAATGAAGATATGGCTTATCTTAATTACATTATTGACTGCGTTTATGGGTGAAGTGAAGGTAGAGTCACCTCTTATTTGCGTAGGACAAAATGTCGCCGGTCAAGTGATTACTCATGGTGAAGCAAATGTAAATACAGAAATTTGTACCACGGAAATGCTGGGTATTTACAGCAGTGTGGGAGAATGTCGGTTGACTGACCGATATGGCAATCGGAGAGGTGAGGAGAGAATCACCTTATTTGTGTTGTCCGTATTTGTATTTATGCAGATAGCCGGTTTATCTTTTGGCGGCATGGAAGTATTGCCCGTAAAATGTTGTTTTTCTGAGGAATTAGTCACAATCTATATGCACAAATCTGACGGTAAAAAACGTATCTGATTTTTCTCAAAGGAAACGTAACTTAACAATGAGTATTCAGGCATACTATAGGCGTATGCTTATTTTGGTTTGCCTTTTTTGGAGGAAGAAAATATGCAGGATTTTTTCGTGGGAGTAATGATTGTAATTGTAGCGGCAGCAGGTATCTGGTGCTGGTGGTTTGAAAACAAGTCAGATTCTGAGAAGAAATAGAAGAGTCCTCCGACGCGGATATCTGTGTCGGGGGACTTTTTATGTACAAGGGAGCGGAAGGTGAGGGGGACATCATGGTACAAGCAGTGCATTCTGAGCACGCCGGTCCTTGGCGAGGTCATTGCATCGAAAGATGCAATCGAGCCTAGTACCGCTGCGATGCGAAGCATAGCGGGAGCGTGCCTGCGGCTACCATGATGTCCCTAACGCCTTTCACTCCCTTGTATTCTAAAATTTCAAAAATGTTTTCAGCAATCCGCGTCCCAAGGAAGCTCCGATATTGCCTCCCAGCTTTTTGCCGAATTTACCGCCCATAGAGCCGATGGAATTTCCCAGCTCACGGCCGATGGTTCCAGCTGCGGAGTTGGCAACGCTTTTTACAACGGATTTTTTGCGTTTTTCTGCGGCTGCGGCCTCTTTGGCAGCAGCTTTTTGTGCAGCCAGAGCCTGTCTTTCGGCAGCTTTTTGAGCGGCGAGAGCCTGTTTTTCAGCTTCTTTTTGAGCTGCAGCCTGTTGTGCCGCGAGTTCTGCCGCCTGTGCATGTGCAGCGTATTGTCTCTGCAAAAACTCGTACGCGGAGTCTCTGTCTATAAAGTCCTTGTATCGGATATACATCAGATTATTGATTATTTCACGGTTCCGGATATCATCCTCAAGAGCACCCATCTGACTCTGGGGAGGTAAAATCTTACAACGTTCCACAACTGTGGGAATGCCTTCCTCGTCCAGAACAGAAACCAAAGCTTCACCGATACCAAGAGACAGCAAGGTATCATAGGTATCAAAAGCAGGATTCTCGCGGAAGGATTGAGCGGCAGCCTTAACGCCCTTTTGCTCAGCAGGAGAGTAGGCATGCAGTGCATGCTGGATTTTATTTCCCAGCTGTGCTAGTACACCATCAGGTACATCCTTGGGGTTCTGGGTGATAAAGTAAATACCTACGCCCTTTGAACGAATCAGCTTTACAACCTGCTCAATCTTAGCAAGCAGAGGTTTGCTGGCATCCTTAAACAGCATGTGTGCTTCATCGAAGAAAAATACCATTTTGGGGCGCTCTAAATCTCCGGCCTCAGGGAGAATTTCAAACAGTTCGGAAAGCATCCAAAGCAGGAAGGTTGCGTACATGGTGGGATTGTTAATCAGCTTCTGGCAGTCCAGAATCTGTATGGTACCCTTGCCCTCATGATTGGTAGTAAACCAGTCAGCGATATTTAAGGCCGGCTCGCCGAAGAATAAATTACCGCCCTCTGTCTCCAGTGCAATGATGGCACGTATAATGGCAGCCAGACTCTGCTTGGCAATATGACCGTAAACAAGGCTGTATTCTTTGGCGTTATCTCCCACATATTGGAGCATGGCACGCAAATCCTTGGTGTCAATCAAAAGAAGTCCTTCGTCATCTGCTATCTTAAAAATAACCGTCAGGATATCGGTCTGGGTATCGTTAAGACCCAAAATACGGCTCAGTAAAAGAGGTCCCATTTCGGAAATAGTGGTGCGCAGAGGCATACCTTTTTCACCGTATACATCCCAAAAATTTACGGGATAAGCACGACATGCAAAGCCCTCGGCGGTAAGTCCCATCTTGGTTACGCGTTCTCCCACACTGCCGCTTAAGTCGCCGGGGCGGCACATGGTAGCAAGGTCACCCTTTACATCTGCCATAAACACGGGTACACCGCAGTCGCTGAAGGACTCTGCCAAAACTCTTAAGGTTACTGTTTTACCGGTACCGGTTGCACCGGCGATTAAGCCGTGGCGGTTTGCCATCTTTGGATAGATATAGACCTTTTTGTCTCCGGCACTGCCCACCCATACTTTTTTATCCTGATACATGTAGTTTCCTCCCTGTGTAAAATACGGATTATAATAAATAATTGTACAATGACAGTGTGAAAAATTCAAGGGCGATAGGAAGATGCGTGAAAATAAATGGGGAAAATTCCGCAATAATCACATAGAAATTTCCGGCGTATCTGCTAAACTGATAAAGTGAGTGTTGTGCACAGTGAGAGGGAGAACAGTAACAGAAAGAAGGAATCAGTTTGAAATTCATATCTCGTTGGTTAAAAGAGAACAGAGAATACATAAAAAGAACCGTGCAGGTGGCATGGCCGGCTGTGTTGGAATCTTTTTTTGTGGCACTTGTGGGAATTGTGGATTCCATGATGGTAAGCCGTCTTGGCGAATATGCGGTGGCGGCGGTGGGACTTACCACACAGCCGAAATTTATCGGACTGGCGCCTATACTTGCCACCAATATTGCGGTGTCGGCTCTTGTTGCACGCAGAAAAGGGCAGGACGATAAAAAGGATGCAAACCGCGTGTTGATGACTGCGTTTATTTTGGCAATGGTGCTTGTGTTTACGGTGAGTATGCTGAGTATCATTTTTGCAAATCCTCTGATTCATTTTGCGGGTTCGGAGGCAGATACCCATGAAGCGGCAGTGTTGTATTTCCGGATCATCATGGGAGGACTGGTGTTCAATGTAATTTCCCTGGTCATCAATGCGGCGCAGAGAGGAAGCGGCAATACAAAGATTGCCATGCGCACCAACCTGACCTCCAATTTGGTGAATGTTATTTTCAATTTTTTATTGATAGAGGGTCGCTTCGGTTTCCCGGCTCTTGGGGTAAAGGGTGCGGCAATTGCCACGGTATTGGGAACTATGGTTGCCTGCGGTATGAGTATTGCCTCCCTGTTTAACAAAAACAGCTTTGTGTCGGTGCCTTATATTATACGGGAGAAAATCAGGGCTTCCTTCGGCACATTAAAACAGATTTTCGGTCTGGCAAGCAATGTGTTTATTGAGCAGATTTTTTTGCGAATCGGATTTATGTCCGTATCAGTTATGTCGGCGAAGCTGGGTACACAGGCCTTTGCAGCCCACCAGGTTGGCATGAATGCCATGCATCTGTCCTTCTCCTTCGGAGACGGTATGCAGGTGGCGGCGGTGACGCTTATCGGGCAGAGCTTAGGACAGAAGCTGCCGGAGCTTGCCAAGAAGTATGTGACTATCTGTCAGCGCATGGGAAATGTGATTTCCATCGTGCTTTCGGCATTGTATTTACTGTTCGGCAGAATGTTTTTTGGCCTGTATTTTGAGGATGCGGCAACCATTGACATCGGTGCACAGATTATGAATGTTATGACAGTTATTGTACTTATGCAGGTGGCGCAGGTTATCTACATGGGAAGCTTAAGAGGTGCCGGAGACGTACGGTTTACCACAATTACCTCCGTCATTTGTGTAACCTGTATCAGACCGTTGATGTCCTATGTGTTTGCCTATGCTTTAGGCATGGGAATTCTGGGTATCTGGGTAGGCTGTATTTTTGATCAGCTGTGCAGACTCATATTGACCCAGTGGAGAATTAAGACCGGAAAATGGGTGAAGATATCCATTTGATGCAGATGGAAGGAAAGATTGCAAAGCGCAGGTTGCGCAGAAAAGGAGAGCATATGGATTTTCAAAAAATTACGGAATATTTGGATTCATTGGTGGAAAGGGGAATTCCTTCTGTTGACTGTATGATTTACAGGGACCATGAGCTTTTGTATCGACACATGAGCGGTACCACTGATGAAAACCGCAGTAAGGAAATCAAGGGAGATGAGCTGTATCTGATGTTTTCAATGACCAAGGTACAGACTATGACAGCGGTAATGCAGCTTGTGGAGCAGGGAAAGCTGTCGTTGGAGGATGAGGTGAGCAAATATCTGCCTGCTTACGGTAAACTCACTGTAGAGAAGGACGGAAAAACAGAGCCCCTTGCCACACCTATGAAAATCAAACATCTGCTTTCCATGCAGTCAGGTCTAGATTATGATTTAGAGCGCCCCGGTATCAAGAGGGTGCTTCAAGAAAAGGGACAGGCAGCAACCACGAGAGAGCTGGTGGATGCTTTTGTGGAAAGTCCCCTGAAATTTGTGCCGGGAGAACATTTCCAGTACAGTCTAAGCCATGATGTGGCGGCAGCTGTGGTGGAGGTTGTATCAGGTGTAAGCTTCGGAGAATATTTGAAGAAAAATATCTGGGAGCCCCTGCACATGGAGAAAACCTTCTTTGCAAAGCCTGTGAATCATTTGGAGAAGCTGGCAACCCAGTTTATCTGTAACGAGCAGGGAATCGTGCCTATGGAGCCCACCTGCAATTACCAGCTGACAGAGAATTATGAGAGCGGTGGTGCGGGACTTGTGAGCTGCACAGAGGATTATGCTATGTTTGCCGACACTATGGCATGCGGCGGTATCAGTAGTGAGGGAGTGCGTATTATCAAAGCCGAGACCATAGAATTGATGAAAGAAAATTTGTTAGGCGAAGCATCCCGAAAGGATATAGCAACGACAATGGGACGCGTGGGTTATGGTTACGGATGCGGTGTGCAGGTGCTTATGCAGCCTGAAATCATAAATTCCAAGGCTCCGGCAGGAGTATTCGGCTGGGATGGTGCGGCAGGAAGCTGTATTATCATGGATACCGCAAACAAGCTGTCTCTGGTGTACACCCAGCATGTGCGTAACTGCGGCATGGCGTACGGTGAAATACATCCCAGATTAAGAGAGTTTATGTTCGAATAGAGATAGTATTTGCAATTCAAAAGTAAACAAAGTATAATGGGGTTAAAGGTTTGGTAAAACGATTTACCAAAAGCAAAATAATATAAAAGGAGTGTATTGGATATGGAGAAGATGCCACAGGTTGTCACCTTGAGTGACGGAAGTAAAATGTGGGAAAACGGGTTTGAGAAGTTTACGGCAAAGGTTTATTTGCCCAAGTGTGATTTG
This sequence comes from Lachnospiraceae bacterium, assembly GCA_015056975.1. Lineage (GTDB taxonomy): Bacteria > Bacillota > Clostridia > Lachnospirales > Lachnospiraceae > Acetatifactor. The sequence continues at coordinate 34,188 of SVFG01000018.1, forward strand.
TATACGGATGTAATAAACTATGCGTATATGACGCCGTACCTTCTTGTGTTTGAAGAAAATAAGATGACCTGGGAAGAGGCAAAGAAGTTTGCAGATGAAAGCGGTCTTTCCGCAATCGCAAAGGAGTACGGCGGAAGCGTTGTATTTATCTACCCTACCAATGAGGGCGGCTGGAGCAAGGCACCTGCTGATTTGTTTGCATCCCTGATTTCTGAGACCAAATTCGGTCAGTACTACGAGGACGGCGTGACCAGAATGCGCAACCGTTTTACCGGTGAGTGGGGCGACTGCTTTATCCGCGGAGGTTTGCACAGAAGCTATCTTTACGGCTTTGGTGAGTCAGCAGATTACATAGCAGAGAACTGCATGAAGACCATTATCGGTGACGGTTTATATGGAAAGGGTGATATTTCCCCTGTTATCTGTATTTTGGAGAACTTAAGCGTGATTCCCAAGCCCGAGAGAAGAGATATGCCCGTGGTTTCCATCGGAAACAATGACGAAGTGAATGCAGCC
>SVFG01000019.1 GCA_015056975.1 Lachnospiraceae bacterium
CCTCCAGCGTAATCTGATTTGCCGCCTCCATGCGAATGCGGTCCATATGTATATTCTTCTTTAACAGTTCCACAAAAATACCTCCACATATATACTGATATAGGTATATATATGAAGGTATCTAATGATTTATGTTAGTCGTGTACGGCTCCGATTAAATCCGTAAGATTCTCTACGTTGTATTGCTTCAAGTAATCCTCAATGCCTTTTACGATTTCCACTGTAGCGTAAGGATTTACAAAGTTCATGGCTCCTACACTGACAGCACTTGCTCCTGCCAGGATAAACTCAATGGCATCCTCCGCATTTGCAATACCGCCCATACCGATAATGGGTATCTTTACCGCCTGAGCAGTCTGGTACACCATACGCACCGCAATGGGTTTGATAGCAGGACCACTCATACCGCCTGTTTTGTTGGCAATGGCAAATTTCCTCTTGTGAATATCAATCTTCATACCGGTTATGGTATTAATCAGGGAAAGAGCATCTGCACCAGCTGCCTCTGCAGCTCTTGCCATCTCCGTAATATCCGTTACATTGGGGCTGAGCTTCATTATCAGGGGCTGCTTTGCATGCTTCTTAAGCTCAGAAGTAATGTTGTACAAAGCATCTGCTTTCTGTCCAAAGGCGATTGCTCCCTCTTTTACATTGGGGCAGGAAACGTTAATCTCAAGCATGGAAACCGCAGGCTCCTCTCCCAGCTTTTCCACAACATCAACATAATCCTGTACGGATTTTCCACATACATTCACAATAATCTTGGTGTTATACTGCTTTAAGAAGGGGATATCTCTCTCCATAAACACATCAATACCCGGATTCTGAAGTCCGATGGCATTGAGCATACCACCGTACACCTCTGCCACTCTGGGGGTGGGATTGCCGGGCCAGGGTACATTGGCAACACCCTTGGTAACCACTGCACCAAGCTGATTCAAATCTACAAACTCAGAATATTCCATACCGGAACCAAAGGTTCCCGAAGCTGTCATAACAGGATTTTGAAAGGTTACTCCCGCAATTGTTGTCTGCATATTCATCAGATTTCCACCTCCTCTGCCTCAAATACCGGTCCGTCCGTACAAATACGTGCATTGTGCACATGGGAGTGATGGTCTACTTCCTTGGTCTTTACCACACAACCCAAGCAAGCACCAACACCGCAAGCCATATGCTCCTCCAAGGAAATATAGGCGGGTATCTTATGCTCTGCTGCAAACCTCTTAATAGCACGAAGCATGGGCATGGGACCGCAGGCAAAAATCACATCCGCAGAAAGTGCATTAGCTGCAATGGCATCCATAACATTCCCCTTGGTACCTACGCTGCCATCCTCTGTAGCAATGTAAACCTTACCGTATTTTTCCAAATCCGCTTTAAGGAAGAGCTTATTATCACGATATCCCACGATAATCTGTGTGTCTGCATCTATTTCCTTGCTAAGCTGCAGCATGGGAGGAATACCGATTCCGCCGCCCATCAAAAATACTTTTTTGCCTTTTGCTTCTTCTACCGGGAAGCCGTTTCCTAAGGTTCCAAGCACTGCTATGGAATCACCTTCCTTATACTTTGAAAACTCTGCGGTTCCCTGTCCGGCAATACGATACACGATACGCAGGGCATCCTTCTTCTCACTCACCTCGCAGATACTGATGGGGCGGGGAAGCAGGGTACTCTGATTCTTGGGATATACACAGATAAACTGTCCCGGCTTTGCCTCCTTTGCCAGGCCTGTCTCAATCCACATATCAAAAATGGAAGGTGCAATCTCAACCTGTGATATTACGACTGCTGTTACTTTTTCTTTCATCATTTGCGTCCTTTCTGTTATCTACTTTTTTGTCATTCCCATTAAGACCGGCTCTGATATATCACTTTTCCTTTACAAACAGTTGCGCATACTTTACCGTATAGCTCCCAGCCCGTAAAAGGCGTGTTCGATGCCTTGGAAGCATAGTCACCACAGATGATTTTGGCATCTGCATCAACTACTATCAAATCTGCAGGGCCTCCCTCTGCAAGATATCCTGCGTCCAAATGATACATATTTGCAGGATTCAAACTCATCTTCTCCAAAAGCTGCAGCATGGTCAGATGACCTTCCTTTACAAGCTTGGTAATTCCAAGGGGTAGAGCAGTCTCAAGACCTATGATTCCGCTGGGTGCCTCTGTGATGGGCTTTGCCTTTTCCTCTGCGGTGTGGGGAGCATGATCTGTTGCAATAATATCAATGGTACCATCCTTCAGGCCTTCAATAATGGCAAGCCTGTCCGCCTCCTCGCGTAGAGGGGGATTCATTTTAGCCAAAGTACCATACTTGATGGCAGCTTCCTCCGTCAGAGTGAAATGATGAGGGGTTGCTTCCGCGTGCACACCTGCACTCTTCCTTTTTGCCTGACGAACCAGCTCCACCGCTTCCTTAGCACTGATGTGCTGGATGTTCACACAGGCACCGGTCTCAATGGCAATCTGCAAGTCTCTTTCCACCAGACTGATTTCCGCTTCTCTGGGTGAACCGCCAATTCCATAATATGCACTGGCCTGTCCTCTGTTAATACCGTTATTGTCAATGAGCTTAGGATCCTCCTCATGGAGGCTGATGGGCATGTCCAGACTCGCAGCCCTTTCCATGGCACTCCGCACCATTTCCTCACTCATAATGGGGATACCGTCATCCGTAAAGCCAACCGCACCTTTGCCTGCAAGCTCCTCCATGGAGGTGAGCGTCTCGCCCTTTAAGCCCATGGTCACATTGGCACAGGTTTCAACCCGGATAGCGGTTTCCTTTCCTCGTTCCAGCACATAGCGGAGCGTCTCTTCATTGTCAACAGCGGGCTTTGTATTTGCCATCAGCACCACCGTGGTAAAACCACCCTTTGCTGCCGCCTGCGCGCCTGTCGTAATATCCTCCTTCTGTGTAAAGCCCGGCTCGCGGAAGTGCACATGCACATCCACAAGTCCGGGAGCCACAATCCTTCCTTCTGCATCAATAATTTCTGCATCCGGCTCTGCAATCCTCTCAGCAATCCTCACAATCTTATCATTCTCTGTGAGAATATCAAAAGTGCCCTCTCTGCCGGATTTTGGGTCTATCAGATAACCGTTTTTAATAAGCAGTCTCTTATTTTCCATTGTGTTTTCCTCATGCATTCTTACTTTCCTTGCCACACAAGTGTATCACGTTTTGAGAAAAATGAAAAGAGTACTACTGAAAGATTACCGTTTCATCCAGATATTCTGTTTTGATGACAATATAAGGGTAGGAAGGCACCTTATTTCCCTTTTCGGAAGCCTGTGGACCAAGAAGCTCTGTATTTACATAGATGGCGTTATCGGTCAGATACAATTCATTCACTGCAATACTATAGCCACCCGTTGCCTGTTCTCCATAGCCGATGCATATGTATAAAAACTCCTTGTCACTGTAGGTCAGTTTGAAGGGACCGCCCTCTTTCTCCTCAATAATGTTACAAAGCTCTTGTGGTATTTTTTCTTCGCTTAACACGGTAAAATCCAAATCCCGCAGCTTTACATTTTCTTCGCTGAGCATACTGCATGCGCTAAGGCTAAGTAGCATCACTGTTGTAAGTATCATGGCAATTACTTTTTTCATATAACATATCCGTTTATTTGTTTGCTTTATTCTATGTACAGTTACCCTTATTTATGCTATACTTACTAGCGTGTAGAAATGTCCAAGGCAAAATATCCCGGGACATTCCCAAATATCAGTAAAAGTGAGGTTTTCTATGATTCGCTTTATTTTAGTAGTCATTTTTGTAGTACTATTTTTGATCTTATCCATCCCTCTTCTGATTGCAGAGTGGATTATCGGCAAGTTCAATCCTACCGTCAAAGGTAAGAGCTCCCTTGCCATTGTAAATTGGGCATTCCGCCGTGTTATCCAGCTTTCCGGCACCAAGGTAATTGCCATCGGTGAAGAAAACATCCCTACGGACACAGCGGTTTTGTATGTGGGTAATCACCGCAGCTTTTTTGATATTATTCTGACCTATGTACGTGTCCCCCGTATGACCGGCTACGTTGCAAAGAAGGAAATGCTTCGTTATCCCCTTTTGCTTCACTGGATGAAGAATCTGCACTGCCTCTTCCTTGACCGTCAAAATATCAAGGAAGGACTGAAGACCATTCTCGCCGGTGTAGAAAAGGTAAAGCAGGGCATCTCCATGTGTATTTTCCCGGAGGGTACCCGCAACAAGGTTCCCGATACCTTTTTACCCTTCCATGAGGGAAGCTTCAAGATTGCAGAAAAGGGCGGTGTTCCCGTAATTCCCATGACTATTGTGAACTCTGCGGCTGTATTTGAGGATCATTTCCCCAAAATAAAAAAGGCTACCGTAGTCATTGAATACGGCAAGCCCATTTATTTAGACCAGCTTGACAAGGAGAACCGAAAGAATCTGGGAACCTATGTCTGTGGCATTATATCTGATACATATTTTACAAACAAGGAGAAGTATTTCTCATAAAGCTTTTGCGGTAAGACACCATAAATATTAAACCTATCAATACCATATTGCTCAATAATATTATTATGGTGTCTTTACGGACAGTGATATTACCTATGGTATTTATCAGTATATTGAGCTGCTGTGTAAAGAAATATTTTGCAATTTTTCTAATGGTATCATTAAACATGGACAGCATAGGCAAAAAGGAAAGAACCATCATGACCGGCATAGTAAGAGAAGTTGCCATCATTTGATTTTTGCTTGCCACTCCGATTGCTGCCCCCAGAACAAGAGAGATAATATTCCCCATAAACAAAATCAACATAAATGACAATAAGTTAAGGCCTTTGTATCCACCTGCCAAACCAATTATCAGTGTTCCCAGCATACATACGGACACTATGTAAATTGCGTTTCCCAGCAGATATGCAAAGGCTTTTACATTGCACATCTGCAGCACCCGCAATGTATTTTTTTCTTTTTCCTCTGAAATGATGGACGCCATGCAGGTAAGCGGAGCCATTCCCACATACATAACCGCAAACAAATTGGCAAAGAAATGCTCCTGCATCCCTTGAATCGAGATTGCGTTTTCCATAATTACAGTCATTACCGGAAACATGATAAACTGAATCAATACCGCTTTATTCTTAAGGGTATCCTTTAACTGTTTCCATAAGATTGCTTTTACATGGTTCACTTGTTTTCAAACCTCCTTCCCGTCAGTTCCATAAATATGGTCTCTAAATTAGGTTCTGTTGAATGTATGGTTTCCAACTCACCCTTTTCTATATATTCTCTGATTCGTTCTCCACTCTCCGTGCCATAAGAAAGAAGCATATCCTCTCCGTTTTTTAAATGCAGCTGTATTCGTTTCTGATGATAATAACGCCTGCAAATATCAGCTGGAGCTCCATATTCCACAATTTTCCCTTCATTTAGCAGGGCTATATTATCACAAAGCTTTTCTGCTTCATGCATATTGTGCGTGGTCAAAAAAATGGTAGTTCCCTTTCGCTTTTCCTCCAAAATCATCCTATGAATTGCTTCCACAGTGGTAGGATCAAGACCGCTTGTTGGCTCATCTAAAAACAGGATTTTAGGATTTCTCAGGATAGCTCTGGCAAAGGCTAACCGATTGGTCATTCCTTTAGACAGATTCATCACTGGTGTCTTTTTTGCCTCTGACAGTCCTACTCCTCTTAACACCTCTTCAATACCATCCTTGCCGTTTCCATCAAGCATTTGATAAAACCTTAAATTATCATAACAGGACATTCTCTCATATAAACCAAAGTGATCCATCATAATTCCAATCTGCTTATAGTGTTCGCCTGTCATATTCTGTGATGTCGTTCCCAAAATGGAAGTGTAACCTCCCGTAGCCCTTAACTGTCCTGTAAGAATGTTAATCAACGTGGTTTTTCCTGCTCCGGATGGTCCCAAAAGTCCAAACACCTCTCCTTTATCCACTTCAAAACTGATACCGCTCAGCACTGTCTTTTTACCAAAACTATGGCTTAACTCTTTTATACTGATTGCCTTATTCATATATTTTCCTCACTCTTTAAGCGTTCCAAGGCATCCTGCATCCGTCTGTTATCACTTCTCTCCTTTAACGCGGATACTATGACACTGATACATGCACAGACAAGGAAACACACTATGAACATAATCCAAGGTAACACTTGATTTACCGGAAACCATCGCCAAATTGCAGCAAATACACCGACCGACACTATTACACCTGTAAGCATCCATATACTTCTAAATAAAACTGTCATCCTTTTAAACAGGGTATCGGTAAAGAACAACCATCTCAATCCTGTAATGACTATGGCCAACACCAGAAATTGCATAAGTGTTTCAAGTGAAATTCCTCTGCTTCCCAATTGAAAAAGTGTCGACAGCTCCTTGGCACTTTCTCCGAACAAAGCACAAAACAGGCATATACTTAAAATAGAAATCCCCCAAATCACCATGGTATGTACAGCATAATCAAAAATACTATTCTTTTTTATCATTTACATGACCCCCAATCTTTTCTTCATTTCCTCCGCATACTGTCTGGATACCATAATTTGTTCCCCATTTTTCATGGTAAGACGTATTTTTCTTTCAATATCATTTTTTAGCGATTTAATAAATTTTAAATGTACCAGACAGGACTTGCTGACTCTGAAAAATCCGCTCTGACAAAGCCTCTCTTCCATTTCATACAACTTAAGCTTTGATTCATAAACGGCATCCTCCGTATATACAAAGGTTTTGCGTTCCAACGCTTCCACATAAGAAATCCTGTTCACATCAAGCAGATAGTTCTCGTTATCTTTGGTAACAAGCATCTGCTGATTTAAAATGCGGAGTGTGGCAATAATGTTTTCAACGTCTGCGGTCAGTTGATTGCAATGAATCTTTATTTCTGTTTCTTTTACTGCTTCGTCTATATCAATTGTAATCTTCATAACGCACCTCCTGTACCCAATTTATCACACCTTATAAAAAAAGCAAGTCACTGTGACATGACTTGCCATCTGCGCTACACAAGTTGCCAAACGGAGCCTGTCGAACATTCATCCCACAGGCTCCGTTTACTAACATTCCTTTAATTTTTCCAGCACTTCCGCAAACTGCATACCGTGTGATGCTTTTAACAGTATCGTAGCATCCTGCGGGATAAGCTCCCATTTCTTCTCTGTAAGTTCTGTAAGCAGTTCCTGTCTTGTGGCAAAATATAATACCTTCTGCTGCTCTTCTGCCTGATTCTTTGCCGCCTCATACATATGGCGGGAATTTTCTCCTACACACACAAGAGTATCCACACCTGATGTAACTGCATAGGCTCCCACCTCAGCATGCATGACGTCAGAATTGTCTCCCAGTTCAAACATATCTCCCAATATAGCTACTTTCACAGTATCTGCCATTCCAAGCAAATCCAGTGCCGCTTTCATGGATACGGGGCTTGCATTATAGCAGTCATCTATCAGAGTATACTCCGGCAGACGAATCAGATTGGTTCTGCCGCTTACCGCAGCCACTTTGCTGATTCCCACGGTAATCTGTTCTTTGTTAAGACCAAGCAGTCTTGCCACGCAGCATGCCGCTGCCGCATTCAAAACCATATGTCTTCCCGGGAGGGGTACCTGCACCTTAAAACTGCCTTCTCCCTCTCCTTCCAAGGACTTCGCATGTAATACTGCATCACTTCCCCACAGTCCCTTGCTTTCCACATCAGAAGCGTACACTTCTACAGGATTTTCTCCCGCTCCCACAGGTGTCATCCCAAAGAAATGCACCGCTTTACCCTGCACTTCCTTTATGGTACACAACTTATCATCTTCCCCGTTTAAGCATACCTCACCGTCCGGGTCCATAAAATCAAAAATCTCTGTCTTTGCCTGCAAGATACCGTCTCTGGTTTTCAAGTTTTCCAGATGACACTGACCGATATTGGTAATCACACAAATATTGGGGCGGACCATTTTGCTGAGTCGGTGCATCTCACCAAACTCACTGATACCCATCTCCACAACTGCCGCCTCGTGCTCCTTGCGGATGCGAAGCAGTGTAAGGGGTACACCCACCTCATTATTAAAGTTTCCTTCCGTCTTTAATACCTTATATTTCTCTGAAAGCACTCCTGCAATAAATTCCTTGGTGCTGGTCTTTCCCACACTTCCGGTAATTCCCACAATGGGAATGGTCAGTTTACTTCTGTAATACTCTGCTATCTCCTTCAGGGCTGCGAAGGGATCCTCTACTACAAGATAGCTCTTCCAGCCCTTTGTCGTAAGACCATGCTCTGTACAGACCTCCTCAGGCATTTTGCTTGCAATTACAAGTCCCACACCCTTAGAAAACACTTCCGAAATAAATTTATGTCCGTCCACGCGATCCCCCACGGTAGCGACAAACACACCATCCATGGTTACCTTGCGGGAATCCAGAACCACACTTGTAACGCATCTGTCTATATTGGCACCGACCAGACAAAGCTTTCCCTTGCAAGCCTGTGTGATTTCTGCTATGGATAACTCCATTCTACTCATTCTTTTCCTCCAACCCTTTTACCAATTATCTCTTTAAAGCGCAGTCCGCAAAATCTTCTCACAAAGCTCTTCAAAGCCGATACCGATTGCTGCCGCCTCCTGTGGCACCAGAGAGGTAGGCGTCATGCCGGGAAGCGTATTTGCCTCCAAACAGAACAGCTCTCCTGCTTCATTCATCATAAAATCCATTCGGGCATAACTCTTTAAGCGGAGTGCTTTAAATACATTCTCCGCAATCTGCTGCATTTCCAGAGTCTTCTCTTCGGAAAGCTCCGCCGGACATGTCTCCACTGTACAACCCGCCTGATATTTATTCTTGTAATCATAAAAACCGCTCTTGGGAGCAATCTCAATAATCGGAAGCGCTTTACCCTCCATTACACACACAGAGAATTCACGACCTTTGATATACTGCTCAACAACTGCTTCATCATCATAACGGAATGCCTCCGCCTTCGCCTTCTCATACTCTGCTTCATTATTGGCAATGGCAACGCCCACACTGGAACCGCCGCAACATGCTTTAACAATACAGGGAAAAGGAACCTTCTCGGCTTCTTGTTCTCCCTTCTTAAGACGGATGCCCTTAGGGGTAGGAATATTATGCGCTTTGAAAATGTCCTTGGTAATGCCCTTATCCATAGCCATCGCAGAGCTTACAAAATCCGTTCCGGTATAAGGGATACCCATCAGTTCAAAGCACGCCTGAATTTTGCCGTCCTCACCGTTTGCACCATGAAGTGCCATAAATACCGCGTCCGCACTCTGACAAAGCTTAAGCACATTGGGACCAAAGAAATTCTTTGCCCCATCCGGACGCAGTGCTTTCACCGCCTCTAAATCAGGGTTTTCCTCTGCCACGGCACCAATCTGTGCCGCCCAGTCCACATCATCACGCTCAAAGATATCTTCTATGCTTCCCTCATATCCCAAATACACATCCAAAAGAATGGTCTGATGACCGTTCTTTTTCAGTGCCTTATAAATCATACTTCCTGTAACCAAAGACACATCTCTCTCCGTGCTGGTTCCTCCTGCCAAAACTACTACTTTCATTTTCCGCCCAAACCTTTCCATTTTTATCCTGTAAGCATGCACCTGTCTGCATGAAAACTGCCTATACTACATATATTCATCAAGCTTACTCTACATACCTCTATGAGGCTTTATGTACTGCTGCCAGCTGTGCCAGCAGACAGATGTAGCCGGTTCTGATTCCCTCATCCGGATAAAAGCAAACGGACTTCACATTCTTTCCCATGAGGTAATCTGCCAACTCTTCCATAATACGGTTATATTTATAATTATTCAACACATAATTTGCGCAGGATAGCTGGGACGCCTTCTTAAGGATATCATCACAGCCATTGTTCTTGGCATTCGTAGCATTGACCATATCCATATAAATCTCTGAAATCTCTTCTCCTCTTCCCATCACCTTGCTCATGAGGCTCTCACATAAATCAACATCCACCTTTTGTCTGGTCACCACATACGTCATCGCACCGAAAAGATACTCCTGCTCCTCAAAAAAACTGCCGCCATTTTCCAGATAATCCTTGTAATCCAATATCTGCTTTCGGTAAGCATATGTACCGGTTGCCCTATAAAGCTCGGTAAGTGCCAGAAAACTCTGCGCATCCTTGTGTATATTCTTCTGTGACTTATCATAAATGGCTGTTGCCTGACGAAGACAATCTGTGGCATAGGACTTATCATATTTCTGAGAAACATAGCTATATTTCGCCAGAAACGCAGAAAACAAAACATCCTCCTCAGATGCCTTTTCTTCCAGTTTCCGGGATATCCATTGTCTCAAAACGGCCAGCACATCCGGCACTTCATCCTTATCCGCATCTGCAAAAATCTCCGGATACCATTCATATGCCATCAGCAAAGTTACACTCTCAAGCGTACTGATTTTCATCTCTTTACAATCTGTCACAAGACTGCTATACAACTCCTCAAAGAGTCTGTCATACAAATTATCTTCTATGGTAAACGTGTGAGACCTGCCAATATAATCCGTTTCCAAATAATAGCTTCCGGAGGTTACATACTGCGAAAAATCCGCATTTCCTACATAGATGCCGGTCTCTTCATCGCAGATAACCTTTTCAAATCTTCCTCTGTACACCACTGCATCTGTTTCTGCATCCACCAGTCGGAAATATTCCGGATTTCTGCTTGCCTTCACGGCTGCCACTTTTTCTCCCCCTGTACGGTATCCGCATCGGTTTATCAGGACATTGGGCGTTAACTGTGGCACTACATAGTCAACAATAGGAGTTTCTTCCATGCTGACGACTGCCGCATATGGCTGATTCGTCTTTTTTACTGTCTCTACAGCCTCCTGCTTTTCGCCACAGCCTGCAAATACAGACGCAATGAAACACAATAACAACAAATATGCAATTTTCTTTTGTCCTTTATGCCACTTCATCGCATTTCTCCTCATGTAAACTATTTTATCACGATTTTGCTATAAAGCAACGCCCTTTTCATAATCATAAACGATTTTTCCGTCAATCACGGTATATAAAGTGTTAGTAAATACTTCCATAGGATTTCCGTCGAATATAGCAATGTCTGCATCCTTTCCGGGTTCCAAACTTCCCATCCTGTCCGCGACCCCCAAAACGGTTGCCGCGTATATTGTCATGGCTTTATATCCTTCCGCAAGCGGAAGTCCTTCCTTTACTGCCAATCCCACACACAAGGGCAGCGATTGGATCAATGATACCGGATGATCTGTGGTGATAGTGGTTATGACTCCCGCTTTATTCAGGATTCCTGCCGTTTTAAACGCCATATTTTGCACCTCAATTTTGCTACGGCTTGCCAAATCCGGGCCAACAATTGCAGGAAATCCTGCCTTCTTGATTTCCTCTGCAATCAAATGCCCTTCAGAGCAATGGTCCAAGGTCATGCGAAGTCCGAATTCCTCTGCAATCCTGATAGCTGTAAAAATATCATCCACTCTGTGCGCATGTGCCTTTAGCGGAATCTCTCCCGTAAGCACCGGAATCCAACACTCCTTGGTAAAGTCCTGTTCAAAGTCAGATTTATCTCTTTGAGACTGCTTCTTTTTCTCGTAATACTCCTTTGCCTCCGAAAGCTCCTGCCTAAGCATTGCAGCAATTGCCATACGGGTAGAAGGGCTCTTATTCTGACCCGAATAATTCACCTTTGGGTTCTCTCCAAAGGCAATTTTCATAGCCGCCGGTGCCTTCACTATCAGATCATCCACCCTTCTTCCCTTTGTCTTTAACAGGGCGAATTGCCCTCCAACCACATTGGAGCTTCCCGGACCAATCATGGCTGCCGTAATTCCGGCCCGCACCGCATCATCAAATGCCGCATCCATCGTATTTATGGCATCAATTGCACGAAGGTACGGAGTGATGGGGTTTACTGTTTCATTGCAGTCATCTCCTTCCATTGCTTTCTTTTCTTCCGTAATACCCATATGGCAATGAGGCTCTATGATTCCCGGCATGATGATACCATCCTTTACATTGATGACACGCTCACCCTCCTTAGGTTCACAAGGCACCTCTCCTTTTCTTCCAACCGCCCGAATTTTACCATCCGAAACGTGTATTACACCATCTTCTATTTCTTCTCCTGTCATCGTCAAAATTTTACCACCCGTAATGTACATACGCACCTCCAATATTACTGTAAGTCGTCCTATTCGATAAAACATCCGCAAGCCATTGGCCTGCGGATGATACAAAACTATCTAAACAAATCTTCCGGATTCACTGCTGTTTCGTCTTTGGTCAGCTTGAAATAAAGATTGCTTCCTTCCAAACTGAAATACTTGGTCGGTCCTGCCACAAAGCCGATGATATCTCCTGCTTCCACATAACTGTTTTGTGTCACACCGATATCTCTAAGCTGTCCATAGGTTGCACGGTAACCATTACCCAAATCCAAGGTTACTGCCTGCCCAATTTGTGCATCCGTAAAAATATCAATTACCTTAGCATTTGCGCAAGCGCTAACCTGAGTACCCTCCGCTGCGGAAAAGATAACTGCCGGGTTATACTTATACTGATCCAATGTCTTGAAATAAATGCTGCCATCCATGCTGTAATGCATAAGAATATCTCCTGCAACCGGTCTTACAAGACCATTTTCTTCTGCAAAGCTTAAAACAGGTGCTTCCGGGGCAGGATCCACAGTTACATCCTCTTCAATGGGCGCTTCTTCTACGGGAGGTTCCTGCATCACAGCATCTTCCATCGGAGTTTCTTCCACAATCTTTGTATCTGTCATATTGTCCTGCTTCTCAGAGACTTTATCCGTGAGGCCGGGAATTTCCACGTCTCCGGAGCCAACCTCCACAGGCATATAGTCCAATGCATCATCATTTACAATTTGGTCAATCTCCTCTTCAATACTGATTCCTTCATTACGGGCAATCTCCTGAAACTTGTCATCCGCACTTTCCTCCAATGCCGTAAAGTCAATAGAGTAACCATCATCCTTTGACTGTTCATTCTGATTCTTAATATATAAACCCGTCATAGTAAGTGCTGCCAGCACAAGAGCGGATGAAGTAATCATAATCGCTCTTTCCTTTTTTATATTACTTCTTCTATTTCTTCTCATCATCATCTTTCCTTCCTTCAAAACTAGAGCTGAATCTTGTTTTCCTTCCTAGTTTTGCCGAAATACAAAGATTTATACTTTTTTATTTTTGAATAAATTGAAAAGCACTCCATTGCCTTGGAGTGCTTTTCGTATAATTACGCCTGTTTCAAATATTTTGCTACATCCACATGTTGTATGGTTCCCACGTTACCATTCTCATAAAGAAAGATACCGGTCTTGCGGATGGCTCCGTTTGTGTCTCCGCTTTCCTTTTTCAAAGTAAAGTCAGTTGCTGCATTTTGCAAACAAATGGCTCCCACACCCTTGTCTGCCAAGCGGTACAGGATATCTTTACCGTCTTCGTCCTTACACCAAATTTGCAGCTTTGACCAAATGGCATCATTTTCATCTATCCAACCATTTCCATCCTTATCATATTTTGCCAAATCGGCAAAACCATCACCGCTCTTGGTACCAAACAATTCACTGCCATCATTGATAATGCCGTCTCCGTTTTGATCCAGTGCCAGATAACCGCTGCTTTCTGAAAGCATGGAAATTTCGTCTTCTTCCCCGTCAACATCGATGTCGAAGAAAAACTTTTGGTCAGAAAGCTCTGCCACATCCGTGTCAAGATTAATAACGAGCGGATCGCACATCTGGAAGGTTGCAAGCTGCAGGTCCTCGCGATAATACTGCTCAAATCTTCTGCTCATTGCCACCTGTACATTGAAACTGATTTCCCTGCCGTCCGCAGTCCGCACTGTCCCAACCGTTGAGAAGGAGGTGTTCTCTTCCTCTAAATACATGGTTTCCTGGCTGTAATTCAGCACCCTCATGTTGGTCACAAACAACCCGCTCTGAACATTGGATGTCTGCTGAATATTTGTAGTTTGTGATGCAGAAACCTGCCCCGAATTAATATCTGCCATGCTTCCGCTCTGTGCACCGCCCCAACCGTTAATCTCCATCCATTTACTGAGTCGCTCTCTTCTTGCCGCGAAAAGCATGTCGAAAATATAGCGGACCGTATACTGACGCAAATCATTTATGGTTTGGTCAGCAGAAGAGCGGAGATTCACACGTCCCACAGGAATTGAATAGCGTTCCTGCCAGGGTGTTACCACTTCCGCAACCTCTTCTGCCATGTCCTCCTGCTTACTTGCGGAATCTGTCTGTTCTTGCAGTTCATCATCTTCACCGCCTGTTATTGCGGTGTTTAAGGCGTTTTGATATTCCTTTATCTCGAAACGTCTCATCGTTACGTAAGAAGTCTTATAGCTTCTTGCGGATTCCATTCCTATTGTTCCGGAATCGATTTTCAATTATGTACTTTCCTCCTGTTCCCACTAAAAAAGATGCTATCGTCACAGCAAAATCCATTTTACTGTACAGATACCATCCGTGGTGTTATTTATTACTCGGATGACTGTCGGCCTCACAGTCATCCTGTAATAAATATATCGTCACACCTGTAAAAAACTTTAGTTCCGCATGGGAATCAGAGTTGCAATCATTTCTTTTGAAACAATAATGTTGCAACCGTAAGGATTAATAATAAATCCTCTCGTATCGTTGGGACCACCCTCTTTGTTCCTCTGAAGCAACAATCCTACATAGTCATCAAAATTCAAGGTGAATATATACTTCTCTGCATTCGGCTTCCACTTGTCATATTCTTTCTTGTCTGTAAATGCCATTAAGTACTTATTTCCATCTTCTGTTCCGATAGTAGGAAATTGAATATTGCTGTTTGGCGGAATTTTCATACCACCATCCTTTCCACGCAGAGGTGGCGGAGTAATATATACGGGAGTAATGTACTCTGCTTTCAGCACTTCTGCCCAAAACTCTTTTTTGTACTTTTCCTCATCCTCTTTTAACAGCTCAATTATTCCTGCTAACATAGGGTTTGATACGGGTTTGTTAAATTCCATGGTAACTCTCCAATTTAAATATTATACACGGTTATAGTTAATGAGACAGCCCTTCAAAATAATCTGACGCTCCTCATCAGTCAGTTCTCCCAGACGAAGCTCGAACTCCTTCAGGGAATCCTCTCCCACTACATATGCCTTAATCACTGCAGCCTTCTCTTCCACTGCCTTCTTGATGCCGGGAATGAACAGGTAGTCAAGGTTCTTAAAGGGAAGCTCGCCCTCTTCAATCAGGAAGGGAAGCATACCCCAGTTAATCAGGTTGGAGCGGTAACGCTTGGTAGCATACTCATTGGCAATGTTTGCCCAGCCGCCAAGTACCTTCTGACAGGAAGCTGCCTGCTCACGGGCAGATCCGTCACCGGGCTTCACTGCAAAGATGGTAGAACCAAAGCCAAGTACACGGGGCTTCACTGCATTCTCCTTGCTCTGATAGGATGCAACAACCAATTCCGGGAACTCAGGGAATTCCTTGCTAATCACATCAAACACGCTCTTCAAATCCAGTTCAGGACATGACTCGCCGGGGCATTTGCCCGCCATCAGTGCTTCCTGTGCTGCCCGAATCTCTTTTGCCAGACCTACATAGTTGGGGTCCTTACGGCTTAAGGTAAACTCTGCAAGTCCCAGAGGATTGGAACGATAGGAAGAGGTCTCTCCGGAAGGAATCAGTTCATCGGTAGTGGTTACGGGATCATGAATCTCACTTACCACACGAAGCACCATGTTCTCCGGAAGCGCGCCCATTGCAGGCCAATCCTTGATGTTGGGGCCAAAGTGAATCTCCTCATCAGGGTTTGCAACACCCTTAGAATCAAATACACGGTTTGCATATATTTTAGAATCAAAATAATACTTATACTGACCAATGGTACCGTCAAAATCAGTAGCAGGGGTAAGAATACCCTTGTTTGCTGCAGTAGCTGCGATGGAACGTGCATCCATAAGTGCAACAGAGGAAATCTGACCGTTCTGCAGCTTGCTTCCCTCACGGTTGGGGAAGTTTCTGGTGGAGTGACGGATACTGAATGCATTGTTTGCAGGAGTATCTCCGGCACCGAAGCAGGGACCGCAGAAAGCAGTCTTCATGATAGCACCGCTCTGCATAATAGCTGCTGCACAGCCATTCTTAACAAGCTCCATATATACAGGCATGGAAGCCGGATATACACTCAAGGTAAAGGTATCTGCTCCGATAAACTGATCCTTCAAGATATCAGCTGCTGCACAAATATTCTCAAAGCCACCGCCTGCACAGCCTGCGATAATACCCTGATCAACCATGAACTTACCGTTCTTCACCTTATTCTTAAGGTTGAACTCTACAGCACCGTCAAGGCTTACGAGTGCACGCTTCTCAGTCTCATCCAAAATATCCATTAAGTTGGCATTCAACTCCTCGATGGTATAGGTATTGCTGGGATGGAAGGGCATTGCAATCATAGGACGTACCTTATCCAAATCCACTACAATCATGCCGTCATAGTAAGCAACCTGTCCGGGATTAAGTTCTTTAAACTCTTCCTTACGTCCGTGAATCTCATAAAACTCTTTAATCTGGTCATCTGTCTTCCAGATGGAGGAAAGACAGGTAGTCTCGGTAGTCATAACATCGATACCGATACGGAAGTCTGCGCTTAAGTTAGCCACGCCGGGACCTACAAACTCCATCACCTTATTCTTTACGAAACCATTCTTAAATACTGCACCGATAATAGCAAGTGCCACGTCCTGAGGACCAACCCCCTTTACGGGAGCACCCTTTAAGTACACGCCCACAACGCCGGGCATGTTGATATCATAGGTCTGATTCAAAAGCTGCTTAACAAGCTCGGGACCACCCTCACCCATTGCCATGGTACCGAGTGCACCGTAACGGGTATGGGAATCGGAACCCAAAATCATCTTACCGCCGCCTGCAAGCATCTCTCTTGCAAACTGATGGATAACTGCCTGATGAGGGGGTACATAGACACCGCCGTACTTCTTTGCACAGCTAAGACCAAACATGTGGTCATCCTCATTGATGGTACCGCCTACTGCACAAAGGGAATTGTGGCAGTTAGTAAGTACATAGGGCATAGGGAACTTCTGTAAGCCTGATGCTCTTGCAGTCTGAATAATACCTACGAAGGTAATATCATGGCTGGTCAGCTTATCAAAACGAATCTTAAGCTTATCCATATTGCCGGAGGTATTGTGCTCCTTCAAGATACCGTATGCAATGGTACTCTGTGCAGCCTCCTCCTTTGTCACGCTCTTGCCTGTCTTGGATGTAATGGCAGCCTGTGCCTCTGCGCTTTCGGGAATCATCTCTGTCCCGTTAACCAGATATACGCCGCCCTGTAATAATTCTATCATTATGCGCCTCCTGTTTGCATTTTGTTCGTTATATTATGTGGCAACTCCCTTTAATAGGGAATTTGCATGCATCAAGTGATATTATAAAGGAAAGTGAGGGTTGATGCAATGGGAAATTTCAGTCCGGATATTTGAGATATAATAATACACAGGTATGGTAGCAGAATGGGATACTTCTCAAGCCGACACGCTCCCGCTCCGTGAAAGGCGTAGCGGTACTAGGCTCGACAACACCTCGCCAAGTACCGACGTCTTTCAAGGGTCTTATGAGAAGCATCCCAAACTGCCACCTCACCTGTGTGTCATACCGTCAATTTTCCGGATACTCTTGAATCAGAGCTGCAATGGTATCAAGGTCAATCAGAAGCTCCTCATCATACAGTACAAGCCCTCTTTTGCCCTCTAAGGGAACCATATGAGGCAGATAATCATCCTTCCAGTGATATATCACAAGCACCTTGCGGAAGGGGTCGATAATCCAATACTCCTTCACCCCTGCCTCGGTATACTTCTGAAGCTTCTTGATGTAATCCTTGCGCCCGGTGGATTCTGAAACAATCTCAAGACAAAAATCCGGTGCTCCGTTAATACCCCACTTGCAAATCTTAGACTTATCACAGAGTATCAAAATATCAGGCTGTACCATAGTCTTGTCGTCACGGTCAAGACGCACATCCACAGGAGCCATCATAGGCAGACACTGCCCTCCCCTTCCTGCAATATAGTTCTGTAATGTAGTAAAAATCGTGCCCAAAATGTGCTGATGTACAAAAGTTAGGGCACTCATATCATAAATCACGCCGTCTATCAATTCCACACGCCGCTCTCTTGGGATGGCATAGTAATCCTGCAAGGTATACTTTCCCTGCCTGTCTGCTCCAAAGAGCTCATATATCATAGCCTCTTCTACCCTATGACTTCCATGAATACTATCATCCGGCAGATACTCTGTGCCGTTAGATCCAGACTGCTTTCCGAAAAGGACACTCTCAAGTGCCTGCAGAGTCGCATATCGGGGATGAGTAGTCTCACCGGAAAATATCTTCTGTACCGTCCCCAGAGGAACTCCGCTCAACTCCGATAACTGCGCCAGACTATAGCCCCTCTCCTGCTTTATTCTCTTCATTTCGTCTAAAGTCATAGCTTCACATCCTTTCAAAAAAGAATCCATAACTGTGTTTTCACTTTAAGTATATATCCATACACCACCGAATGTCAACCTTATTGTTTCCATTTCACCGTTTTAAAACCGTTTCAATAATCAAGAGCCTATGGAATAAATCCACAGGCTCTCACATATCGTTTATTTCATCACTATTTCAAAACCACCTTATCCAGATGCCAAATTTCATCCACGTACTGTTTTATCGTTCTATCGGAGGTGAACTTTCCGGAGCATGCCACATTGAGGATGGCGCTTCTTGCCCAGCCAGCTTCGTCCCTGTAAGCTGCCTCCACCTTGGTCTGAGCCTCAGCGTAAGCCTTAAAATCTTTCAGAATAAAGTAGGTATCTGCCTTTGAGGTACTCTGGGTATTCAGCAGAGAGTTGTACAAAGGTCTGAACAGCTCGGTGTCCTCCTGAGAGTAGGTTCCGTTGATTAACTGCATGAGAACCTTGCGCACATCGGGGTCGTTGTTGAAAATTTCCATGGGGTTGTAGCCGCCAAAGTTCTCATAGCGGATAACCTCATCTGCGGAAAGACCGAAGATGAAGGCATTCTCCTCGCCTACTTCCTCTACGATTTCCACGTTTGCTCCGTCCATGGTACCGATGGTCAGTGCACCATTAAGCATAAACTTCATGTTACCGGTACCGGAAGCCTCCTTACTTGCGGTGGAAATCTGTTCGGACACATCTGCTGCCGCAAAGATTATCTCTGCGTTGGACACGTTATAATTTTCAATAAATACCACCTTCAGCTTACCGCCGATGGACATATCCTTGTTGATTACATCTGCCACTGCGTTAATCAGCTTAATGGTCAGCTTAGCGTTGCGGTAGCCTGCTGCCGCCTTTGCGCCGAAGATAAAGGTTCTGGGGAAGAATTCTCTCTCCGGATGCTCCTTAATCTCGTTGTAAAGGTACATGACATGCAGGATGTTAAGCAGCTGTCTCTTGTACTCATGGAGACGCTTTACCTGTACGTCAAAGATGGAACGGGGATCAACCTCTACGCCGTTGTGCTCTAAAATGTATTTCGCCAGACGCACCTTGTTCCGGTACTTAATATTCATGAACTCCTGCTGTGCCTTGGTATCGTCAGCATATACCTTAAGACGATTAATCTGAGGTAAATCGGTAATCCAGTCATTGCCCACATGAGCTGTTACCCAATCTGCAAGCAGGGGATTACCGTGAAGCAGGAAACGTCTCTGGGTGATACCGTTTGTCTTGTTGTTGAAACGCTCAGGATACATATCGTAGAAATCCTTAAGCTCCTGATTCTTCAAAATCTCCGTGTGAAGCCTTGCCACACCGTTTACGGAATAGCCGGCAACGATTGCCATATGAGCCATCTTCACCTGACCATCATAAATAATAGCCATCTTGCGGATTTTATCCTGTACATTGACACCGGCAACTCCGCTGTACTTGCGCTCAATCTCAATAATAAAGCGGCGGTTAATCTCCTCCACAATCTGATAGATTCTGGGAAGCAGTCTGGAAAACAGCTCAATGGGCCACTTCTCAAGCGCCTCTGCCATAATGGTATGGTTGGTGTAAGCGCAAGTCTTGGTGGTTACCTCCCACGCCTCATCCCAAGTCAGATAGTAATCATCCATGAGGATACGCATCAGCTCTGCCACTGCCACGGTAGGATGGGTATCATTTAACTGGAAGGTTACCTTCTCATAAAACTTGCGGATATCTGTATGCTTACGCATATACTTCTCAACTGCCTCCTGCACGGATGCGGAGATAAAGAAGTACTGCTGCTTCAAACGAAGCTCCTTACCTGCATAGTGGTTATCATTGGGGTAGAGAACTTCTACAATATTTCTTGCAAGATTCTCCTGCTCCACTGCCTTCTGGTAATCACCCTTGTCAAAGGAATCCAGCTGGAAGCACTCCACCGGCTCTGCGTCCCAGATACGCAGGGTGTTTACGATTCTGTTGCCATAGCCTACAATAGGTAAATCAAAGGGAACCGCTTTTACAGACTGATAGCCCTCCTGTGAGAATATGTTTTTGCCGTTCTCATCGGTACGCACTGCCACGTAACCGCCAAACTTTACAATCTTTGCATATTCGGGGCGGCGAAGCTCAAAGGGATTACCGTCCACAAGCCAGTTGTCAGGCACCTCTACCTGATAACCGTCTCTGATTTTCTGCTTAAACATACCGTAGCGGTAACGGATACCACAGCCGTATGCCGGGTAACCTAAAGTTGCAAGGGAATCTAAGAAGCAGGCTGCCAGACGTCCCAGACCACCATTACCCAATGCCGCATCGGGCTCCTGGTCCTCTACCACATTCAGATCCAATCCCAGCTCCTCCAAAGCCTCCTTTACAGGCTTGTAGGCCTGTAAATTGATGATACTGTTACCAAGAGCACGGCCCATCAAAAACTCCATGGACATATAATAAACCATCTTAGGGTCTTCATCCTCATATGCCTTCTGGGTATCCATCCAGTCCCCGATAATCTGATCCTTCACGGCATAGGACACTGCCTGAAAAATCTGCTGGGGAGTTGCCTCCTCCAGATTTTTGCGGTATAAGGTCTTTACATTGTAAATTACGCTGCGCTTAAACAGCTCTTTGTCAAAATTATTCTTTAAGGTATTTTCAATAGCCATCTGCAATCTCCTCTCAAGTTCCGTAAATAAAACGTTTCATATATTATAGCAAAAAGCAGTTGGTTTTCCAACTGCTTTCAAGCTTTTTGTTAGTATTTACTGTTTTTGGATGGAAATGACAGCTTCTTCTCCGTTAATATTCCAAGACTTGGAAATTGCAAAGCTCTCTCCCTTGGTCATTTCGTCCGCAAGAACCTTGGAAGCGATTGCTTCTTTGTTCTTTTCTACAATAGTTGCCAGCTTATCATTTTCGTTGATGGAAACCTTAATATGGTCCATCACCTCAAAATCAGCTTCCTTACGCATGGTCTGAATCTTACTGATCACCTCGTATACAAAGCCTTCCTCGATAAGCTCTTCTGTCAGGTTAGTGTCCAGAACAACGGTCATCTTGTTGTCCTCCTGGGTCACATAGCCTTCCTTCTGTGCCATATCAATCAAAAGGTCGTCCTTGGTAAGTTCTACGGTTACACCGTCAATATCAAAGGTAAGCTGTCCCTTCTCATTTAACTCATCCATTGCTGCATTGCCATCAAGTCCTGCTAACGCCTTCTGGATACCGCCAAGCTGCTTACCATATTTAGGTCCTACGGTACGAAGCTGGGGCTTAAAGGTGTAAGAGGTAAAGTCTCTTACGTCATCGGTAAATACAACCTCTTTTACATTCAGCTCTTCCTTGATGATATCCTGATAGAAACTGTCTAATGCCACATCTGCCTTGATGTACATCTTGCTGATGGGCTGACGGTTCTTGATGGTTGCCTCGTTACGGCAGGCACGACCGCATACAACAGCCTTTAATACATCCTCCATGGACTGCTCAAGCTTCTTATCAATAAAGCTCTCCTCCACTGCAGGGAAGTCACACAGATGAATACTTTCGGGAGCGCTTGCATCCACACTTCTTACCAGATTCTGGTAGATATCCTCAGTCATAAAAGGAATCATGGGCGCTGCTGCCTTTGCAATGGTTACAAGAGCAGTGTATAGTGTCATGTAAGCATTAATCTTATCCTGCTCCATGCCCTTTGCCCAGAAACGCTCACGACTGCGTCTTACATACCAGTTGCTCATCTCATCCACGAACTCCTGCAATGCTCTTGCAGCCTCAGGGATACGATATTTATCCAAATGATTATCTACATCACCTACAACAGTGTTTAATTTGGACAATAACCACTTATCCATAACGGGAAGCTTATCATACTCCAAGGTATACTTGGTGGCGTCAAAGCCATCGATATTTGCATAAAGTACGAAGAACGCATAGGTGTTCCAAAGGGTACCCATGAACTTACGCTGTCCCTCCTGCACTGCCTTGCCGTGGAAACGGTTGGGAAGCCAGGGTGCGGAGTTGATATAGAAGTACCATCTGATGGCATCTGCACCGTAGGTCTCAAGCGCATCAAAGGGATCTACCGCATTGCCCTTACTCTTACTCATCTTCTGACCGTTCTCATCCTGTACATGACCAAGTACGATAACATTCTCATAAGGAGCCTTGTTAAATAACAGAGTAGACTCTGCAAGCAGGGAGTGGAACCATCCTCTGGTCTGGTCCACTGCCTCAGAAATAAACTGTGCCGGGAACTGCTCCTCAAAGAGTTCCTTATTTTCAAACGGATAATGATGCTGTGCGAAGGGCATTGCACCGGAGTCAAACCAGCAGTCCAGTACCTCGGGTACTCTCTTCATGGTCTTGTTACACTTAGGACAGGAAAGAGTAATTGCATCAATATGAGGACGATGAAATTCCACAGTCTTTGCAGCCTCATTGCCACTCATATTTACAAGTTCCTCACGACTGCCTACACAGTGCTGATAGCCACATTCGCACTCCCAGATATTAAGGGGAGTTCCCCAGTAACGGTTACGGGAGATTGCCCAGTCCTGAATATTCTCAAGCCAGTTACCGAAACGTCCGGAACCGATGGACTCCGGAATCCAGTTGATGGTGTTGTTATTTCTGATAAGGTCATCCTTTACCGCTGTCTCCTTGATGTACCATGACTCGCGCGCATAGTAAATAAGGGGGGTGTCGCATCTCCAGCAGTGAGGATACTCATGCTCAAACTTAGGAGCATCAAAGAGCTGTCCTCTCGCATCCAAGTCCTTAAGTACCTCAGGGTCAGCCTTCTTCACGAAAAGTCCTGCAAAAGGAGTTTCCTCTGTCATCTCACCCTTACCGTCAACAAACTGTACAAAAGGTAAATCATACTTGCGTCCTACATTGGCATCATCCTCACCGAATGCAGGGGCAATATGTACGATACCGGTACCGTCTGACATTGTGACATAGTTGTCACAAGTTACATAGAAGCCCTTCTTGTTCTGCTTTGCAGCGCACTCTGCCGCACAGGCAAACAAAGGCTCATACTCCATGCCTTCCAACTCTTTTCCGGTAAATCTGCCAATCACTTCATAAGCAGGCTTAGCCTCTACACCATTCTCCTTATCCTCTTTCACCGCCAGGGAACCAAGTACGGTGTCAGCAAGTGCCTCTGCCAAATAATAAGTATAGCCGTCAGCAGCCTTTACCTTGATATAGTTCTCTTCGGGATTCATACAAAGTGCCACATTGGAGGGAAGGGTCCAGGGGGTTGTGGTCCATGCAAGGATGTACTCCTCTCCCTCTGTAGGCTTTGCCACCTTAAATCTTACAATCGCAGAACGCTCCTTCACGGTCTTATATCCCTGGGAGACCTCTGCACTGGAAAGAGGAGTTCCGCAACGGGGACAATAAGGAACAATCTTAAAGCCCTTGTATAATAAGCCCTTATCCCAAATCTGGCGGATTGCCCACCACTCGGACTCAATATAGTCATCATGATAAGTAACATAAGGGTTATCCATATCAGCCCAGAAGCCTACGGTACCGGAGAAATCCTCCCACATACCCTTATACTGCCATACGCTTTCCTTACACTTGTCGATAAAGGGCTCAAGACCGTAAGCCTCAATCTGGTCCTTTCCATCCAGATGAAGAAGCTTCTCAACTTCGATTTCCACGGGAAGTCCGTGAGTATCCCAGCCTGCCTTACGGGGTACCATGTATCCCTTCATGGTGCGGTATCTGGGAATCATATCCTTGATAACACGGGTCAAAACATGACCGATATGGGGCTTACCGTTTGCGGTAGGAGGACCGTCATAAAAGGTATAGGTCTCGCCCTGCTTACGCTGCTCCATACTCTTTTTGAAAATGTCATTGTCCTTCCAGAACTGCTCTACTGATTTTTCACGTTCCACAAAGTTTAAATTAGTGTCTACCTGTTTGTACATACGCATTTTCCTTTCTTAAAAAATAATAGGCTTCGTCCTGTAATAGGACGAAGCCATAATCTTCGCAAACCACCTGTTACAACATACGTTCCACTGCATAAACAGCGGAGTTATATGGTTTCCGATAACGGCGGAATACCGTTCAGAACTACTCGCAACCTTTTGTTCTGACAGCTCAGAAGTGATTTTCCCTATCCTGCTACTGGCACCGGTCTTTCACCCTCACCGGCTCGCTTTAGCGTTCCCAAAATAAGTACTCTCTTCGTCATTGCTTTTACGATTTGAGCATATTATGCACTTCCTTTCCCAAAATGTCAAGTGTTTTAGCCAAAAGTTTTGATATCAGGGCTTTCCTCCCTTGCAACACGCTTCACTTTTGCGATATAATAGAAGCGTATTTACAAAAGAAAGGAGACTTCCCATGAATACCAGGCGCAAAGGCAAAATATCTATGGTGCTGCAATCCATCAGTATCATTCCACTGCTCTTTTTCGGTTTCATCATTATGGCAATCGCATATCATCAATGTACAAAAACAATCCATGCTGAAATCGAAATCAGTTTGCACAATACGATAAACAATGTACAACAGCTGTTTGACGTGGCATACCCCGGAGACTACAAGCTTATGGGAGAAACTGCCTTTCAACTGTACAAGGGAGACCGGGATATTACCGATGACTATGCGCTGATAGACAAAGTTAAACAGGACACCGAGTTGGATATTACCCTCTTTTTTGACAATACCAGAATCCTCACCACCATCTGTGACACAGAAGGACGACGCATTATAGGCAGCGCCGCTCCCGACATTGTCACATCGCAGGTTTTGCGCAAAGGTGAAACACATTTTTACACCAATACAATGATTAACGGTCAAAAATACTTTTCCTACTATGCACCTCTTTACAATCAAAACAACAGTATAGTAGGCATGTTTGCCGTACTAAAGCCGGGAGATTCTGTAGCTGCGGCAATCAATAAATCCATGTATCCGTTTTTGATTGCGGACCTTTTGGTAATGCTGTTAATTGCTGTATGCAATTATTTATATACCCGCAATTTTGCATCTGCCATCACCAAAATCAACCGTTTTCTGGCTGACGTATCCGGTGGTAACTTAAATTCCGAACTGGACAACAGTGTTCTCAGACGCAATGACGAATTCGGCGATATCGGGCGCTCCGCCATCAATATGCAGCATTCCCTGCGCCGTATGATAGAGCAGGATACCCTGACAGAATTGTTTAACCGCCGTTCTGCACACCGCAAACTGCAAAGCATATTGCCCAAAGCCAACATGCCCGGTGAAGCTTTTTCCCTATGTATTGCAGATATAGATTTCTTTAAAAAGGTAAATGATACCTACGGACACGACTGTGGTGACATCGTGTTAAAGAAAGTGGCGGACACACTCAGAGAGCATATGTATTCCTGTGGCTTCGCAGCCCGTTGGGGCGGTGAGGAGTTCTTACTTGTATTCGACCATATGAGTGCCTACGAAGCATATGACAGCCTTGAAGCGCTTCTCAATAAGATAAGGGCTTTGGAAATTCCCTACAATGACGAAATATTGCATGTCACCATGACCTTCGGTCTTGCAGACGGTCAGACTACCGATTTGCAGGAGCTTTTGAAGCTTGCTGACGACAACCTCTACCAGGGCAAAACAGCAGGTAGAAATCAAATTGTATATTAAGCAAGGGAAATACTTGCATTTTCCCATAGATTGGTATATGATTACACTTAATTTACAGCTGTCTTGTCAGTGAATAAACTAATTTGACAGACGGCAGAATGTGAGGACTCATGGACAGACAAAATCTTACTCTGATGACGGACCTTTACGAATTGACCATGATGCAGGGTTACTTCAAAAACAAGGACCGCAATGAAACCGTTATTTTTGACGCATTTTACCGCACCAATCCCTGTGGCGGTGGTTATGCCATTGCAGCAGGCTTGGAACAGGTTATCCAGTACATTAAGGAGCTCCGTTTTGACAAGGAAGATATTGATTACCTGGCTTCTTTGGGAATCTTTCAGGAGGACTTCTTGGAATACCTGGCAAATTTCAGATTCTCCGGTGATATATTTGCCATCCCCGAGGGTTCGGTTATGTTCCCCAGAGAACCCATTATCAAGGTAATCGCACCTATAATGGAGGCGCAGCTGGTAGAGACTGCAATCCTTAATATTATCAACCACCAGAGTCTGATTGCCACTAAGGCGGCAAGAGTATGCTATGCTGCAAAGGGTGACGGCATCATGGAGTTTGGTCTCAGACGCGCTCAGGGTCCTGACGCCGGAACCTATGGTGCAAGAGCTGCCATGATTGGCGGCTGTATCGGTACCAGTAATGTTTTAGCCGGTCAGCTTTTTGACGTACCGGTAAAAGGTACTCATGCCCACAGCTGGATTATGAGCTTCCCTGATGAATACACTGCATTTAAGACCTATGCAGACATGTATCCAAGTGCCTGCATTTTATTGGTAGATACTTATGACACTTTAAAATCCGGTGTTCCCAATGCTATCCGTGTATTTACAGAAATGCGCGAAGCAGGCATTCCCTTAACCTTCTATGGCATCCGTTTAGACAGCGGCGATTTGGCTTATTTATCAAAGAAAGCACGCAAGATGCTGGATGATGCCGGATTTACGGATGCAGTGATTTCTGCCTCCAACGATTTGGATGAATTTTTGATTGACAGCTTAAAGGCACAGGGTGCCGCCATCACCTCCTGGGGTGTTGGTACCAACCTGATTACCTCCAAGGACAACCCTTCCTTCGGTGGAGTGTACAAGCTTGCTGCCATTCAGGGACCTAACGGCGAATTTATTCCCAAGATTAAACTCTCTGAGAACTCAGAAAAAGTTACCAACCCCGGCAACAAAATGATTTATCGTATCTATGACAAGGAAACAGGTAAGATAAAGGCAGACTTAATTTGCCTGGTTGACGAAACGTACAGTGAGGAAGAAGATTTGCTCTTATTTGACCCCCAGGAACCCTGGAAAAAAGTCAGACTCAAAGCAGGAAGTTACACACTGCGTCCCCTTATGGAGCAGATTTTTGAAAACGGTCAATGTGTGTATACCTCCCCCAAGGTTATGGAAATCCGTGCCTACTGCCAAGAAGAATTAAATACTCTCTGGGATGAGACAAAGCGTCTGGTAAATCCTCATAAGGTCTATGTGGATTTGTCACCGAAGCTTTATGATATCAAGATTAGTCTGTTGGATAAGATGAGCGACAGATAATATTACAGCCCGCAGGAATTGTCCTGCGGGCTTTTTGTATGGAGACGATACGGGGATGGAAGGCAGGTGGAGGGGCGCACCATGGTAGCCGCAGGCACGCTTCCGCTATGCTTCGCAACGCAGCGGTACTAAGCTCGCCACAATGCATCTTACGACGCATTTACCTCGCTAAGGACCGGCGTGCTCAGAATGCACTGCTTGTACCATGGTGCTCCCCTCCACCCGCCTCCCATCCACGCATCGTCTCCATGCAAAAAGCCCTGCCGCACAATCACGACAGGACCTATATTACTGCTCCATCTGGCGTCCCAGAAACCCTGCTGCAGAAAGCACAAGCTTCTGTTCCACCTCTCCCATTTTACTTTTACTATCATTTTCCAGCAGTACAACACTTCCAATGATATCTCCCTCACAGATAATGGGGGCAATCATCTCGTGCTGGTACTCATCCCCTGCCTCATCACAAACTGAAATAAAATTCCTGTCCCCTCTGGATGCAAGCACCGCTTCACGATTGTTTACCTTATCTTCCAGTTGACGGCTGACCGACTTTCCCATCAACTGTTTATAGCCGCCTGCTATAGCAATAAACTGATCTCTGTCCGCTATCATTGCCACATGGCCGGAAACCTGTGCCAGACTTTCTGCATACTGCTTGGCAAAAGTGGTCATTTCACCGATTGGAGAATATTTTTTCAGGATGATCTGTCCCTCTCTGTCGGTAAAAATTTCCAACGGATCGCTCTCCCTTATGTGTAAGGTTCTGCGAATTTCCTTAGGGATAACGATACGCCCCAAATCATCTATTCTTCTAACAATTCCTGTTGCTTTCATAAAAAATGCCTCCGTTTACAATTCTACTTTTTATCTTAATTTTAAGTGTTAGTAGTATTTGTAAACAGAGGGATTTTATACCTGATAAAATGCGTTTTCTACAGCCGCTTTTTCCACAAACTCACAAATATCCGCAGTAGCCTTTCTATTTATGAAACGTCTTTGATTCATAACCAGCTGTTCGCAAGCCCCATCGTCATACAACAGCTTACATACCATCTCGGAGATACCCTCTGAGGAATCGCAAACCACACTCATACCATGACTGCTGAAATAATTTGCATTGATTGTCTCACAACCGGGTATAGCACCGGTGTGCAATATGGGAACGCCACACACGGCTGCTTCCGTGGAAGAAAGCCCGCCCGGCTTGGTAATAAACAAATGAGCTGCCCTCATATAGCTTGCCATGTCTTCGGTATACCCCACAACAATCATCTTGGATGAGCCCCTTGCACACAGTCTGTCATAAAGCTCCTGATTACTTCCGCACACGACAATAACTTCTATATCCTCGCATCCTGCAATCCCTTTTTCAAGCCTGTTTATAACCTTTTCAATTTTGCCGCCACCCATGCTTCCACCGGTTATCAGTATATACTTTTTACCTAAATCCAGTCTCAGTCGCAGCTTTGCCTGCTCTCTGGTTTCCCGACACGCAAAACTGCTGTGGGTAGGTATGCCAAAGGCATACAGCTTTTCCCTCGGGATTCCTCTCGACACAAAATCCTCCACAGAGTCCTCTGCCGGGATGATATAGGCATCACATTCCGTTTCCTCTGTAAAGGGAATACATACATAATCCGTAGCAATAAAAACTGTTTTGGGTATCTTCATCCCCCGCCGCTTCATATTTGTCATAATTTCAGCGGGGAACAAATGCGGCATCAGTATCACATCTGTGGGATTTTCTTCCAAATAATCCTGCATGGCAGAAATCATGCCCGCATTGGCAAAATACACAGGCGAATGAAAAGGCAAGCGTCTGTAAAAGTTTCCCACCTTGTAAACGGCGCCAAAGGCTCGCGGCATATTCCGTGCCGTGGCAATGTAGGTTTTATCAATTCCTCCTGCAAGCTTCTTACTCCGCAGAGTATAGGGATTAAACATTTTTACATTATGTCCCCGCCTGTTCAATTCATCAAAAACTGCTTTCCCGGCAGAATCATGCCCTCCACCGGTTCCACAGGATAATATCAAAACATCCATAGCAGATTAACCCTCATCTTTTCCCTCTTCTCCGGACTCTTAAACATACGGATTCCAACCGCTGCCGTAATCATGAGAAAACCAATCAATATTTCCCTGTACTGCTGCATACAGGTCATACACACCAGTGCGCATAAATAGGCAAACAAGGTCCTCTGGAAATGTGGTGTTATTCGCAGTATCAAAGAAAAAAAGATAAAAAACACCGCAAGTGCCACTGCCGGCTGCCATACGGGCAAAAGACCAAGCAGGCTGCCAAAGGTAGTGGCAATCCCCTTTCCGCCTCTCAAATGATGAAACAAAGGAAATGCATGCCCCATCACCGGAGCCGCCATAACAAACGAAAGCCATACACTCACATCATTCCTGCCTCTGCTATATATTATGTATAAAAATACAGGAAGAAATCCCTTTAAAAGATCAAAAACCAAAGTCAGTACTCCACACAAAAAGCCACCATGCATAAAAGCATTTGCCGTACCCGGATTTTTATCCTTGCTCTTTTCAAGCATATTCTCTTTTTTGAATATCTTAGCAAATACCCGTGCATACAAAACACTTCCGGACAGGTATCCATACAGTACATAACCGGTCGCTTCCATATATTTCCTCACCTCTTCTTTTGTATCGTTTATTCCTCTAAAATAACTGTAAATCTGCAACCGCCACATTCCCGGTTTTCTGCCTCTATTGTTCCTCCGGTTATTGCCATAATACGCTTAACCAAAGCGAGGCCCAACCCATTACCTTCCTGCTTGTGGGAGCTGTCCGCCTGATAGAATTTATCAAACATATGTCTTTGCGCTTCCTCTGAAAGCCCCGGCCCGGAATCCTCCACGGTAAACACTATTTTCCCCACCTGCCTTGTCAGACAAATGGTTACAAATCCACCCTGTGGACTAAACTTTATGGCGTTTCCTATCAGGTTGTCCCACACATGACGAAGAAGCCCTTCATTGCCAAGATAATCGATGCGGTCCATCTCCACATCAAATTCAATCTCCTTCATCGCCCACGCGGGCTCCAATATTACAATGGACTGACGTATCTGCTCGTCCAATCTGTATTTACTTTGCTTTGTTTCAATAGACTGATTCTCAATTTTGGAGAGCAGTAAAATATTACCCACCAAATCAGACAGCCGCTTGGTGTTATATAATATTTTCTCTACATATTGCTGTTCCTCTTCCCCCAAGTCTTCACAGCCCTGTAAAAGCGTGGTATATCCCTCTATGGCATTAATTGGGGTCTTAAACTCATGAGACACATTGGATACAAAATCCGTCTGCAGCACCTCCGTAGCACTCAGTTCATGAGTCATCAGGTTAAAGCCGGAGTATATTTCCCGTATTTCCTTGGAGCTGGATTTTGTCTCCAGATGCACGGTAAAATCTCCGTCCGCCACCTTTTCCATG
The DNA here is from genome assembly GCA_015056975.1 of Lachnospiraceae bacterium. GTDB lineage: Bacteria > Bacillota > Clostridia > Lachnospirales > Lachnospiraceae > Acetatifactor. The sequence goes on from SVFG01000019.1 coordinate 31,233, forward strand.
GCTGCTCCCAGTTCTTTTATGGGGTCAAAAAACAGTTTTGACATGAAAGTTGTAACCGCGCTCCCCACTATCAGACTCAATACTAACAATTCCAAGAGCAATGGTATTTCCACATTTTCAGGCAATATGATATCCAACAGCAGTGTAACTGCGTAAGCTAAAAAAATACTAAACACGATTTCAGCCATTACAAGCAGAATCAGTCTCACCCGCAGACTCAGTTTATTGCTTTGCTTTCGTATTACCTCAAAGCTTTCCCTGCTTTTTAAAGAATCTCGATTTCTCATAGCCTGACCACCTTATATCCCACACCTCGCATGGTGACAATCTTAAAGTCCTTATTGTCACGAAAACGCTCCCGCAAACGACCGATATGTACATCAACAGTATGAGGATCGCTATCTGAATCATACCCCCAAATCTCATCCATAAGCTGCTGACGGGTAAAAATGCGTCCCGGATAGGATGCCATCTTGTACAACAGCATAAATTCCTTCTGAGGTAAAACAGCAGTTTCATCATCCGTAATCACAGTCAGGGAATCACATTCCAATGTGGTATTTCCTACCACCTGTCTGCGGTCATTGATCATCTGTGCCCGCCGAAGCAATGCCCCTACCCGCAAGACCATTTCATTCACATTAATCGGTTTTACCATATAGTCATCCGTTCCGGAAAGAAAGCCCTGCCGCATATCATCAAAGGCATCTTTTGCCGTAATCATCAATACCGGTGTGGTATTACCGGAATCCCGAAGCTGGCGTACAAGCTCATAGCCATCCATCACCGGCATCATTATATCCGAAATAATAAGATCATAGTAATTATTATCCAATGCCTCCAGGGCTTCGTTACCGTTGGAAACGCCTTTTACAGTATAACCGTTCTTGATCAGCACATGAGAGAAAAGCTGCCTGAGCTCTCTGTCATCCTCTACAATCAGAATTTTCAGCATATCACAACCTCCTTTTAGCCCTATTATAAATAGTATAAACTCTTTTCTCAATAGAACTTCAACCAAAGTTCAACAATTGTTGAGCTTTACTATACTCACGGCGCTGCAAATATTCCCAAACCCGGCGGATGATAAGTAAACCACATAAAAGCAATCCCTTGTATAAAAATCAGTATAAAGCTGATACATGTCAGCTTCTTTAATAATGGATTTCCACAATACTTTATCGAATGCAGCATCAGAAAAAGCGCAAGCACTTCACTGACATAAAAGGTTGCAATATCAGCCCAACTTATACCATACCCCAATATCCCCCGATACGTATAAAACAAGACGGGTATCAACCATGAAGCCGCCAGATTTCCCAGATTCAGTATCAGCTCCACGTTGGCATAAGTCTCTCTCCACTTTGGTGCCAGAATACCGGTTAACAAAAGCATGGGGAAAAACATCAGCTTCATATGCTCCCATGTGGATTCATTGATTGCCACAAACAGACCCACAAATCTGTTTTGCCCTGTAAAATCATACACAAAATGAAATAAGGAGCCCAAAATACCGACTCCTATCATTCCGTAAAATAATTGTTTTCTAAATTTTTTATATTGCATAGCTATCCCCTTCTATAACGCTAGAATATGAGATAGTATATGCTGCTTCCCTCAATTTAAATCATGCGGAATTCCTCTTTTATGCTCCGATCAAATAATTTATCCAAAGCTTTCTGTGGCTCTGCATCCTGATACAGGATTTCATATACTGTATTGCAAATAGGAACCTCTACGCCATAGTTTTTTGCCAGCTTCACGATTGCTTTTACTGTGTAGTAGCCCTCTGCCAAAGCTTCATAGGGCTGCTTTAAGACAAATTTCTCACCAAACTGTCTGTTGTGACTGTGCTCCGAAAAAAGTGTAGCCTCATAATCTCCCAAATGGCACAAACCGTATGCAGACAATTCTTTGCCTCCCATAGCTTTAATCAAGCCTGCCACCTCATGGGTACCTCGGGTCATCAAAGGTCCCTTTAAGGAACGATAGCCCAACGCATCCAGCATTCCCGCTGCAATTCCTATCACATTTTTAGCAGCTGCACCGATTTCATTGCCTACCAAATCCACTCCGTAATAAAAACGAATTAAATCACTGGAAAACCAGCTAATCAACTCTTTCTTTAGGAATTCATCCTTTCCGTCAATTACCATACAGTTGGGAATCCCTGCGTAATAATCCTCCACATGACCGGGTCCCAGCCACACTGCGGTTTTATTGGATTTATCCAGTGTATCATCCACTATCTGTGACAGTCTTCTGCCGGATGCAATATCCAAGCCCTTCATACACAATACAAATATCTTATTTTGCACCTGAAGCTCTGCAAGCTGACTCATCAGCTCCGCAAGCCCCTGCGCAGCAATGGATACTATGATAATCTCTTTTTTCAATATTTCATGTATGTCATGAGTGAGGGCAATCTCCTCTCTCAGGGATACATATTCATTGCCATGCCCCCTCATTAGTATTCCTAAATGGGCAGACTCTTTTCGTCCATATATAGTCACATTATGACCGATTTTATCCAGATACCACCCTATAAAAGTGCCCCAACGTCCGCAACCGATAACTCCGATATCCTTGTGTTCTCCGGCTTCTTTGCAGGCTGCAGGCTTTAATCTTCGCATGATTTTGCTCTCGTCAGCCTCCATAATTTCATTCACGGTAACTCCATATAAGGCAGACAAGGTAAGCAGACTCTCAATATCGGGAAGTGCCGCACCGGTTTCCCACTTGGAAATCGCCTGTCTTGACACCTGTAATCTGTCCGCCAGTTCTTCTTGTGTCAATTTATATAATTTTCTGGTCTTTAACAAATACCTTCCTACTGCATTGATGTCCATACCGTTGCATCCTCCATACAGTATTCATCATACCATCTTTGCAACGCTTTCACAAGAAATGCCTGTTTGCTTTTCTGATACCAATGCAAATACCGGTTGCGCAACCATTAATCCTCCATATACTCTCTGTAATCCTCTTCACTGGCAAATAAAATATACTCACCCTCTACAAATCCCATATAGCCGCTGGCAGTCACATATCCTTTCATAAAAATACCTCCTCTTCAAAACTTTGTTTCCTGTTCTGAAAAGAAGGTATCATATTTAGAGTCCCATAAAACTCCCTACGTCTCCAGCAGAAGCTCCTAAAAATGAATTTTTCAACGCTTGTTTTTCCTTGCATTTACTCTTGCAAACTAGCAATTACTTTTGCAAAGCGCTATATTTATACTAACTTCTGCCTGTTCGGAAAGGAGGACTATTAT